>CAZWXC010000152.1:0-6222 GCA_964637935.1 uncultured Flavobacteriales bacterium
ACACCACATCTACCATGTGCTCCATCACTTTTGGTCCAGCAATGTTGCCCTCTTTGGTAATGTGACCAATTAAGATGACAGGTGTGTCGGTTTCTTTGGCAAATTGAATAAGCTCGCCTGTGCATTCGCGAATTTGCGCTACCGAACCCGGCACGCTATCTACCTCAGCACTTTGCATGGTTTGGATAGAGTCAATGATCACCAAATCGGGTTCAGTTTCTTCTATGCGCTCCATCACCCGCTCAAGCGATGTATCGGTAAGCAGCAGTAAATTATCGTGTAAATTACCGATGCGCTCGGCACGCATTTTTATTTGGTTAGCGCTTTCTTCACCCGAAACGTATAGGATTTTCTTGGTTTGATAATTCAGCCCAAGCTGCAAGAGCAAGGTAGATTTACCAATGCCAGGATCACCGCCAATTAAGATTACACTTCCTGGAACGATGCCACCACCAAGCACACGTGTTAATTCTTCGTCAGGCAAGGGAATGCGTTCTGCGTCATCGGCCTTTACTTGCGTGATTGGAATGGGCTTTTTAGTCAACGAATCAGCGAAATTTCTTCGCGAACCCGTCTTATTTTCTTTAAAAATTACTTCCTCAATCAGCGAGTTCCACTCACCACACGAAGAGCATTTTCCCATCCATTTCGGAAACTGTGAGCCACATGATTGGCAAACGAAAGCGGTTTTGGTTTTGGCCATGTGGCAAAGGAAAGAAAAGGCTTGCTATCAAGGAACATGAAACCCTTGAAGAGTTTTGAACTCTTTAAGGATTGATCGGACTTTTACAGACCAAAACTCACAAATCAACAAAGTTTGGTCTTATCAGATTTTCTATTTTCACAGACCAAACTTCAATTTTTGACAAAGTTTGGTCTTATAAATGGATGCCATGAAACAAATATTACGGCAAGATTATTTGAACACACTCATTGGGTTAAAAGATAAAAACCTGATTAAAATGCTCACAGGTGTGAGGCGTTGCGGAAAGAGCACCGTAATGCGAATGTTTTGTGATTACCTCAAAACTCAAGATGTACAAGACAGTCAAATCGTTTTCATGAATTTTGAAGATTTTGAAAATCATAGATGGTTGGATGATTTGGATGGGTTGTATTATCACATTCTAAATCAGCTTGATTTATCTAAACCCAACTATGTGTTTTTAGATGAAGTACAAAATGTAACCGAGTTCGAACGTTTGGTAGACGGCTTGTATGTGAAACCTAACATAGATGTTTATGTCACTGGTTCAAATGCCTATTTATTAAGTAGTGAACTTGGCACATTGCTGACCGGAAGGTATTATACCATTCATATTCTACCTTTTTCATTCAAAGAATATCTATTAACACAAGCGGACATATCTAGAACAGATTTGCTCTTCACGAAATATATGCAGAATGGAGGCTTGCCTGGGGCCATTGAATTACCGGAAGCAAACATTCGTGCTTATGTGAAAGGTGTTATTGAAAACATTATCCAAAAAGATGTTCTAGTTCGGCATAACTGGCAAAATCAGGAATATTTTAACAAAACAACTGCCTTTCTATTTGATGCCATCGGGTCAACCATTTCTCCAAAAAAAATTACCAATACGTTACAATCATCTGGCGTTAAAATTTCTCACAATACCATTGGAAACTATCTAGATGCTCTAACAGAATGCTATTTATTCTATAAAGTGAAGCGTTTTGATGTAAAAGACAGGCAACTCTTGATGACGCAAGAAAAATACTACAGCGTTGACTTGGGTTTCAAGAGGTTTTTTCTTGGAGAAAAAGCCAGTCTTGACCTAGGTCATAACTTAGAAAACATTGTTTATTTAGAACTTATTAGACGAGGTAATGAAGTACATATCGGCAAGGCAAAGGATACCGAGGTTGATTTTGTTGTGAATACACCACAAAACGACAGAGAATACTATCAAGTAGCTTGGAGCACAAAGGAAGAATCGGTTTGGGAAAGAGAAATCCGACCTTTTGAACTCATCAAAGATTACAACAAACGCACGCTGTTAACCATGGATATTGAACCTGAAAGCTCTTATAAGGGGATACAAAAGACAAATGTAATTGATTGGTTGTTAAAAGACTAGCTCTGATACTTGTCTTTAGCAAACTCTACTGATTAGTTACTTTAATCTTAAACCACAATATTTTCAGGAACTGTGAGCCACACGATTGGCAAACGAAAGCGGTTTTGGTTTTGGCCATGTGGCAAAGGAAAGAAAAGGCTTGCTATGTTGGAAAAAGAAACCCTAGAAGAGTTTGAAACTCTTCTAGGGTTGGATTCTTTATTTGAGGTTTGCATCAGGATAATGCCGTTTAAATTCATTTTCAAATTCTGGTAGGACAAACCAGTTAAAGCGAGTCCTTTGGAAAATTAATATCTCCTTTTGTTCATAAGCCTCTTCTACCTCTGTAAACCACCTCCAGCCATTTATGTCAGAATGATTTGGATGTCTTGCATCATACAAATCAGAATGGACTGTCGCTTCAATCCATCTTCCATCGTTATTCTCAATATCTTCTAATAATTCCTGAAATCTACTCATCTTTAGAAACAATTTTGCCATTGAGTACCATCGTAAACGCGAAGTTTATTTGTGGTATTATCAAAATACATGTCTCCCTTTGATGGATTAGAAGGTGCAGAATTAAGAGGTTCCATTCTGAAAGCACCATTAACATGAAGTATCCTTTCAGGGACGGAAGTACCAATACCCAACATTCCACTACCAAGGCAAAAAAATGAGCTTGCCCCATCAACTCCGATACTCGCATTGGTAGCTGTCGTGCCATTTCCATTTAGAAAGTTCACTCTCTTCACCCCACCAGTATTGGTGTGACGAAAAAAACGAATTGAGACATCTCCTCCATTATTTGGAGGATGCACATCATATTCGTAAACGGAGTTATTAGTTCCCGTCCCAATCAACACTCTTTGACTTGCTATTAAGGCTCCTGATGTATCTATTACGTTGAAGAAATAATCTCCTGTATTAACCTGTGCGTTAAATTTTGGCGCGAAAAACATAGTTCCACTCTCAATCGAATCTGCTGCATACACTTTATAATTGGTCATCAAATCTGGGTTTTGAACAGCGTCTTGATACCCTCCAAGCTCCCATACTCTAATATCATTCAGGTCAATCGAGGATGCAATATTTCCTGCTTCATCTTCTATAAATAACGTATCATATTCTTGAGCAAGAGAAAATGTTTCATATGTAGAAAGTTTAAGTCTTTGTCTTTCCGTATCACTTACCGAAGAAGAATTTGACTTTTCCGCATACTTCGCATAAGGAACAGAAAGCAACTCAACCGTTCCCATTTCTATGAAATTATCTCCACCTTCCTTGTCAAATTCAATTTTCAAAAAATGAGATGAACCACCCCATTCGATCATAGAAAAATCACCTTGAACGAGCTGTCCTCGGCCAATATCAAAATTGACTAAACCAATGTTTGAGGTAGTTTCTTGATGCGTCTCCGTGAATATTGAATTTCCTGAAGGTGAATCCTCTAAAACACTCAGTCTGAACTTTACGAGTTGGTTGGCTATAATTCCTCCTGTTGCATTTCTAACAACAGTTTGGTATTTAAATGCGTCAGGTGCTTGAGAGTAAGAGAAAATAGAACATAAACTGAGCGCTAGAATTGAAAAGTACTTTTTCATTGCTTGATGATTTTATAGGTATTCGTTTTACTGTTGATTGTAATTCTTAGCACATCAGTTGCAGATGGAAATGAAGACAAATCGAGCAGTTGTATATCATTCCTCGTGGTCAATATTGCACCTTTCAGATCTAGCAGTTCAAGCGAAAAAGTTTGATCAGAAATGATGTTTACAGAACTCGCTGTTGGGTTAGGAAAAACCCTTAAGTCGAATTCTGGATATTCTAAAATTGATGTAAGAGTGATTTCTGGTTGCTCGAAGCCTTGTGTGAGCATGACATCAGAATTTGACATAGTTTCAATTATTGGCTCACAGATACTGTAATCCAATGACACCTCTGAGTTTAACATGCTACCTCCCGCAGACGTAACTATTGAAGGGCTTAATGATTGACCGTGCAAAGTGTTAAACACTAAAAGCAGAAGCAATAAAACTGTTCTTTTCATGTGACAAGATTAGAATCGATTAGGTTCACAACCCCAGCCCAAACAGGCCCATTTCACACTTCTGGCTTAACAGCGATGTTTGCGCCTACTTTTGAATAATGCTCGGATTGATTGCGCAACTAGTTTCTTCTTTCAGTTTTGGAATTTCTAACGTAGTCTGGAAATCACCACTTTCAAGGTCGCCTCAAATCGTTCTAATCTTATGGAGAACGGTAATCACTTGCGCGCTATTTGGAGCAATTCTACTAGTCACTGGAGAGCAATTCGTAGATATAAAAATGATTCTTCTGGCTTGGTTATTAAGCTCGTTGAGCTTTGGTGGATTATACTTCTTTACCAAAGCCTTAAAACACGAAGATGCCGGAATAGTAAGCACCATCACATCGTTTTCTTACTTAATCGGGGTGCTTACATCAGTTTTTATCATTGGTGAATCAATCCGATTAATCCATCTTTTTTCTTTGGCTTTTTTCATCATCTCAACTGCGCTTCTCAGTCATTCAAAAGGCTACTTCAAACTTACCAAGGGCATTAAATATGCCTTATTCGCTGCCTTGATTTGGGGCACAACGCTAACACTAATGTCCATTCCAGCTAAGGAAATAGGGTTTCTACAATCATCGTTTATTACCGAACTCAGCATTGTGATTATTTGTTTGTCTCTATGCTTGAAACAGAAATCTAGTTTTCATCTCATGCAGCCTCTTGTCCAAGAGTTTCGATTTATTGTAACACTTTCAATATTAGCGGCCATTGGTTTAATGGCTATGTATTTTGCGTTTGAGAAAATTGAAACTTATAAGGTTGTTTTGATTTCTTCGCTCAGTCATATGGTTTCTATTGTATTCTCAAGGCTTTTGAATGATGAAAAAATCACATTAAGATTAATCTCAGCTGGCCTTTTAGCTTCATTTGGGATTGTAATTTTCGTTTTGGATGAACTGGGATAAGCTAAAAAAAGAAGTAGAGTTGGAGCTCGGAAAAAGAGTTCAGACTAAAAATGACTGCGCCCAGCTTCGCATCAGTATTTATTCTAAAACAGGGGTTCTCATTGGCTTGAATACTTTAAGGAGAGTGTTTGGTTTACTTCCATCAAATCATGCTTTCAGAAAAGATATTTTAAACGGCTTGGCAAAGTATATCGGCTATGAAACGATTGAAAACTACATTTCCAACACAAAAAGTGAGTTTGAAAGCAATACCTTTTCTCTTCCATATTTAATCAGTCTACATATTGATCAACAGCTAAAAGAGTTGAAGAGCTTGAAAACTGAAAAACTTTTAGTGACATTGCTGTCTGACTTAGTGCTGTTTCACAGTACAAAATCAAGCTTTAAAAAATTTTTATTTTTCATTTTCAATCACCCCAAGATTTGGACTACAAAATGGTTGAGGCTTGAGAGATATCAGCTCATTCAATTAATCGGAATAAGCTTTTATAATCTTAATGAAGCTAAACAAGAAGAGGTTTTATCCTTGTTAAAGGAATGCGAGTTTCTACATGAATTTTTTCATCATTTCCCAAATCAAAACAACCTTCCATTGTTTGCCAAATGGGTGTCCAAGTTTTATCAAGACTCAGAATCCGCTGGGCATGCCTTCAAACAGTTGATTTTAGCCAAACAAGCATTTAACGAAAAGTCAGAAAGAGAAATAGCCAAGGTTTTAACGGCTTTTGTTTATGATGACATCAAACTTCTCCACCCATTGCTCTTGGGAAGATATTTTGAACTGCAAATACTTCACAAAGATTCTAACTCAATTCACCGCTTTGTAACGGAGTTGATTCGTGCGTTTCACATGATTGAAGAAGAGTTAGAACTCGATTTAAACAGGCAGTTACTCCTAATATATCCATTTGGAGCTCTTTTAAGGATAGGTCGGTCAGATCTTATTTCGCAAATTATGGAAGAGCTTGAGTGGAAACACCCCTTGGTTTCAGACTTCTGGATCGGAAACAGTAATAATCATTTTAAAATATTCATATGCGCTGCTTTGATTCATCAGAAAAAGCTAGAGGAGGCTCGTCTTCTTCTATCCGGGATAAATGAGAAGGAGTTTCCTCGATTTGAGAGTGAATTGCAGAAAGAGCAC
>CAZWXC010000153.1:0-6212 GCA_964637935.1 uncultured Flavobacteriales bacterium
TTTTAACGCGGTTAGCAACTATCCTATGTATTTTAAAAAATTGGAACAATAATGCTTACGGTCTTCTCTGAAAGTTGACAGCATTTATCGCTCCAACCTTGATAAGTAACCATATCAATCCAATGCTATTTTAAAGCAAAATAATTATTGGTTTTTATCAAAGGTGATTATCGTTTTTCCAACGGTCAAAGTTCCTGCAGTTGTTTAATTTTGGCCATTAGACAGATCTTTTCATCTAACCAACTTTATCAATCTATAAATGCTGGACTTTCAGAATAAATCAATTTTAATAACCGGAGGTACGGGCTCATTGGGCAAGGCGCTTACCGCACATTTGTACAAGCACCATGCTAATTTGAAAAAATTGGTCATCTTTTCTAGGGATGAACAAAAGCAATATCAAATGGCTCAGGAATTTCCATCGAGTAAATATCCAAGTATTCGATTTCTCATAGGCGATGTGCGCGACAAAGAGCGACTAACACGAGCTTTTAAAGACATAGATTTTGTGATTCATGCAGCGGCCATGAAGCATGTGGATATCGCAGAATACAATCCAGAGGAGTGTATAATGACCAATGTGGATGGCGCTAAAAATGTAATAAACGCAGCGCTTGAAACTAATGTGGAGCGGGTGGTTGCCTTATCGACTGACAAAGCATGTGCACCCATTAACCTGTACGGAGCCACTAAGCTTACATCAGATAAGCTGTTTATAGCCGCCAATAATATAAAAGGCTGGAATCCTATTCGATTTTCGGTAGTGAGATACGGCAATGTTATGGGCTCCAACGGATCGGTTATTCCGTTTTTTATGAAAAAGAAAGCAGAAGGAGTATTACCAATTACTGAGCCTACAATGACAAGGTTTAATATTAGCCTACAAGGAGGTGTAGACATGGTAATGTATGCGCTAGAACATGCCTATGGTGGTGAGCTTTTTGTTCCAAAAATTCCTTCATATAGAATCATGGATGTAGCAGAAGCAATTGGTCCAGAATGTGAAAAACCTGTGGTTGGCATCAGACCAGGAGAGAAAATACATGAAGAAATGATTACCTCTTCTGATTCTTACAATACATATGATTTAGGTAGATACTATATCATCGCACCAACGGTTCCATCAACGGCACTAGCCACATTCTTGAAAAATCATCAAGATAAAAAAGTGAAACAAGGGTTTAACTATAATTCTGGGGAAAATGAAGAATGGGAAACAGTAGACTCGCTTAGGGCACTGATAAGAGAACATTTAGATCCAGATTTTGTAGCCTAAAGCATATGGAGAGAAAACCAATTCCTTACGGCCGACAATCCATCACCCAAGATGACATTGATGCGGTAACCACCGTCCTAACTTCAGATTATCTCACTCAAGGTCCAAAAATTTTGGAATTCGAAACAGCTTTTGCGGACTATGTGGGTAGCACCTACGCAGTTGCTGTTGCCAATGGTACTGCCGCCTTGCATTTGAATGTACTTGCGCTTGACTTAAAGCCTAGCGAAAAGGTGATCACTTCGCCCATCACGTTTGCTGCTTCGGCTAATTGCATCAGGTATGCTGGTGCTGAAGTGGTGTTTGCTGATATTGACCCTGAGACTTATTTGCTAGACATTGATTCGGTGCGTGCATTATTGGAAGCAGCCCCAAAGGGAACTTATAAGGGAATCATACCTGTAGACTTTGCTGGCAGAGCTGTTAATCTAGAGCACTACAGGACATTGGCAGATGAATTTGATCTATGGATCATAGAGGATGCATGTCATGCACCTGGCGGTTATTTTATTGACACAAGTGGAGATAAGCAACATTGCGGTAATGGAAAATTTGCTGATCTAGCTATTTTTTCATTTCATCCTGTAAAGCACATAGCAGCCGGAGAAGGGGGAATGATTACCACAAATGACAAAGGTCTTTATGAAAGATTGTTGAGGCTTAGAACTCATGGAATTGTAAAAAACGATGATTTGTATGAAAACTCTATTGAGTTTGCTGGTGGAGACCAACAATATCCTGCTTGGTACATGGAGATGCAAGAGTTAGGATACAATTATAGACTCACCGATTTTCAAGCCGCTTTAGGCTTGAGTCAACTTAGCCGCGCAATCGAAGGTATTGCTAGAAGAAGAGATTTAGCAGCAAGGTATCAAGAAGCATTTAGTGTTGAAACTTTTATTAAAGGCCAATCGGGGGTGGTAGAAGGCCATGCATATCATCTGTATGTGATAGAAGTAGAAAATAGATTGGGTTTATACAATCATTTGAGACAGCATAAAATTTACGCCCAAATTCATTACATACCATGCCATCTTATGCCCTATTATCGCAGCTTGGGATGGCGAGAGGGCGATATGCCCTATGCGGAGCAATACTACAAGCAATGTTTAAGCTTGCCTTTATTTCCTGGGCTCACTGATGAAGAACAGAACTTTGTGATTGAAACAATAAAGGAATTTTTCAATGCTTAAAAGTATTTGCATTATTCCAGCTAGAGGAGGGAGTAAACGCATTCCTCGAAAGAATATTAGAGTGTTCTTGGGAAAGCCAATTATCGCTTACTCAATCAAAGCTGCGTTGGATTCTGGCTTGTTTGCTACGGTAATGGTTTCTACAGATGATCAAGAAATAGCCGAGATTTCTAGAGATTTTGGTGCGCAAACTCCATTTATGCGGTCAGCAAAGAGTTCTGATGATTTTGCGACAACAATCGATGTAGTAAAGGAAGTATTGACCAAGTATCAAGAACAAGGTTTGCATTTTGATGCTGTGTGTGTTATTTATCCAACGGCACCGTTTGTCAATGTGGCGCGACTTAAGGAAGGTTTTGAAAAACTATCTGATTTTGGTGGTTCAATGCCAGTTACAGAATTTAGTTTCCCTATATTAAGATCATTCAAAATCTCGAATCATCGTTTAAGCTATCAATGGCCAGAGCATGAGAAATCTAGGTCTCAAGACTTAGAAAAGTTTTATCACGATGCTGGGCAGTGGTATTGGATTAAGACGGCCATATTAAAAGACTCTTTGGTTACAAACAATACCGCAGCGGTAGTTTTAAAAAATATAGAAGTTCAAGATATAGATCAAGAAGAAGACTGGCGTATAGCAGAATTGAAATATGAATACTTACAAAGCATTAGATAAGCAAGAATATACGTTAGATGAATACAGTCTTGTTCCAATCAGGATGCAAGATCGTTATGACATCATGCAGTGGCGCAACGAGCAGATTTATCACCTACGCCAGGCAGAACCCCTTACCAAGGAAAAACAAGATTGGTACTTCGAGAATGTGGTAGCTAAATTGTTTGAACAAGAAAAGCCGAATCAGATTTTATTTAGTTTTTTAAGAGATGAAAAGTGTATTGGTTATGGAGGATTAGTACACATCAATTGGATTGATCAGCACGCAGAGATTTCATTTATTATGGATAGTGCCTTGGAAGAGGCTAATTTTCTTATTAACTGGAGTGTTTACCTAGAACTAATTAAACAAGTCGCTTTCGATTCCATGAGATTCCATAAGATTTATACTTATGCGTTTGACTTACGACCACACTTGTATGTAGTCTTAGAAAAGGCAAATTTTAAAAAGGAAGCAGTGCTAAATGAGCATTGTTTTTTTAATGGTCATTTTGAAAGAGTTGTTATTCACAGCTTTTTAAATAACCGGCTACATCTCGAGCTTGCAAGCTTGTCTGATGATGTGATAACTTACAATTGGGCATCAGATCCAAAAGTCCGAGCCTTTTCCTTGAATCAATCAAAGATTAAGTTTGAGTCTCATAAACATTGGTTTGCAAGTAAATTGGCCGATAAAAATTGTTTGTACTTCATCGCTAAAAATGGTAGATCATCCGTTGGTTCATTTAGAATTGATATTGACGAGGATGGCGTTGGGTTAATCAGCTATCTGCTTGGTTCAGCGCATCACAGTAAAGGCTTAGGAACAAGATTGCTTGAACAAGGAGTTCAAAAGGCACGTGAACACAGTGCTATTAGAACTATTAAAGGACAGGTTTTGAAATATAATGAGCCCTCTTTGAAAGTATTCAGAAAGTTGGGCTTTAAGGAAGAAAGTGTTTCTGAAGACTTGTTTGAATATAAACTAAATGTTGGATGAAAATAGGCACATATACAATCTTTGAGCATTCGCCCACTTTTATTATTGCTGAATTATCGGCTAACCACAACGGTGAATTAAGTGTGGCTATGGAAACAATTCGCGCGGCCAAGCGAGCAGGAGCTGACGCTGTTAAGCTGCAAACCTATACCGCAGATACCATAACACTAGACTGTAATAAAGAGGATTTTTTAATTAAGGGAACCATTTGGGGTGGCCGAAGGCTCCACGAATTATACAAAGAAGCCTATACCCCATGGGAATGGCATAAGTCATTATTTGATTGTGCCAAAGAAGAAGGCTTGATTTGCTTTTCATCACCATTTGACAAATCTGCGGTAGACTTCTTAGAATCGTTAGATGCACCGGCTTATAAAATAGCCTCGTTTGAGATCACTGATATTCCGCTCATAGAGTATACAGCTTCAAAGGGTAAACCCATTATTCTTTCTACAGGAATCGCTGGGTTAGAAGACATTGAATTGGCCTTGGATGCTTGCCGTAGAATGGGTAATAATCAAATAGGCTTATTAAAATGTACCTCTAGCTATCCTGCACCCATAGAAGAAGCCAACATGGCCATGATTCCCGAGTTCAAACAGCGTTTTGGGGTAGTACCCGGTTTGTCAGACCATACCCTAGGTAGTACTGTACCCATTGTAGCAACAACTTTTGGTGCTAAAATTATTGAAAAGCATTTTATTTTAGATCGTTCCATTGGAGGACCAGATGCTTCATTTTCTATGAATGAAGCAGAATTTTCGGCCATGGTGATTGCAGTAAGAGAAGCAGAAAAAGCGGTTGGCAAGGTTTCATATGAGCTCACAGAGAAGCAGATAAAAGGAAAAGATTTTAGCCGTTCGCTTTACGTGGTTCGAGACATTAAAAAAGGCGAGGTTATCACCGAAGATAATGTTCGAAGCATAAGACCAGGGTTTGGCTTACATCCAAAGCATTTGGCTGAAGTGCTGGGTAAACTTGCTTCAAAAGATATTGAGCGTGGATGCCGATTAACCAGAGAAGTTATCATCGGATTTGAATGAAAAGCCCATTTTTATTTTTTCTCAAACTATATTTCAAAGTCTCGCTAACTTCAATTGAGAATTCTATTAGGAATGAGCTTTTTAATAAGCACTCTTTTCGTATACCCGAGAATCTCAACGGCAGCTGGCGCACTCTTCCTCAATTCTTGAGAAGAGCTGTTTCACTAGTGTTAACTCGGGCTAACTCCAAGTGTCTGGTCTCTAAGATAATTGTGCTAGATACTAGTCCAAATGCAGAGACAGAAAGACGCGATTATCTCAACATTGTTGATGATAGTAGTGTTTATTTGATATTTCGAAAAGAACTACCGAACGATTTTGTTTTTTTTGGAAAACTATCTTTGCTTATCAAGTTATTGATTTTAACTGTGGTGTTGTTACCTCGCTTTATTTTTAAAAAAAATAGGGAAAAAACAGCTCATGTGTTATTAGAGCTTGTGGAATGTGAACTGATTTTAAAAAGACTAAAGAATTTTAGGTGTGAGAAACTGTTTGTTTTTGGAGCATTCGAAAAAGATGCTTCTTTCCAGCAGTTAATGTTTAAATTAAATAAGATCAGCGCAACCATAATTCCATCTAGTAACCCTATTTCATTGTATTATAAAACTGTTATAGCTTCTTCATTTGCTTTCACAGCGCCTTATCAAGCTATTGAGTTCGAAAAGCTAAAAAATATGTGGGAAGTAGATGTTTTTTTACGTTGGCCGCCATTTGATTATCCTAGAATCCCATTAAACAAATCAACAAGGCGTGCCGCCTATGATCTTGGTTTTATGAGTAGTGGAATGTATTTAAGAGAGCAATTGGGGTTTGCAACGGTTGGTGATGGACAATTGAATCGGGCAGAACAAATGCTAATTTTGATGTTGAAGCAAGCTCTAGAAAAGAAGCTTATAAAAAACTTCATCATTTATCTACATCCACTGGAAAAACGAAGCAAGGAAAATTTGCAACTATCCTCGGATTATTACAAAAATGTGTTTGGAGAAAACGTGATGTTTGGCGCATTTGATAAATCTTCAAGAGATACTTTTTCAGAAGTGGA
>CAZWXC010000154.1:0-6203 GCA_964637935.1 uncultured Flavobacteriales bacterium
TCGTTGAATGCCAACCAACTTATTTCTCTATTAATGAATTGAGGTTTAACTGCCATGTATTTTGAATGAGTGCGCGAAGGTAAATCGATTGCAGGCCTTATACCAACAGGCCAAAGAGAATATTAATGTAGAGGTGTTGCTACAGCAACAAAACGGTAACATGAGTACGAAAAATGGTTGAAAACTCTGTTGATAAGCGCAGAGCGAATTCGATTAAAGCCCCGTGTTTTAAGGCATACCTTTGAGACGAACGTGTTAATAAAGGATTGAATTGATGTTTTCTATATTCAAGAAGAAAAAAATTACTGAGGATCAAGCTGCACAGCTTTTTGTGAACTCTATCGTTAGATTGGTTGACGAAGGTTTTGACGATGTGGTGGCTATCATCAAAAACGATCCCGAGTTCGTTCAAACACCTCGTATTGATGAAAATGCAATCGACAAATTCTTACTTATTGTCGTTTGTGGTAATTTCAAATTGCTAGGAAAACACTTCGAAAACAATCGCGATGTAGTTATTGCAGACAAGATTATACGCAAATTGTCTAGGGTTCTTGGCATTGAACCACAAGCATTAAAAGAAACCATTGCAAAATACCAAAGCTGGATGGATCAGATTAATCATCCTTCGAAAAACGTAGTCTATGCTATGTCTAAAGCAGTGTTTTTCAAGTATGAATTAAACCAGTTTCAAAGTGAGTATTTTAGAAACATGAATACTCCAAATCCTATCTTTTTGAAGCGATTGGATGAAATAGTAATCCAGTTTATGTTTAACTGGTCTGATATTACTGAAAATTACCGCATTGTTGACTAAGCCTTAGGCTAAGTTAAAATGCTTCACCGCCATATTCTTCACTTCTTCTCCGATTGCTAAACAAGCTGTGGCAGCTGGGCTAGGTGCATTTAATATGTGTATACTATTTTCCTTGTATTCTATTTTAAAGTCGTCAATCATTTCGCCATTATCGCTCAAAGCCATAGCTCTAACTCCTGCGCGCTCTTCACTCAAATCATTCATCTCAAGACTAGGAATCAATCGCTGCAAAGTTTCTAGAAACAATCTTTTAGAGAATGCTCTTCTATATTCTTCAATTCCATAACGCCAATGTTTAGCAAAGAATTTCCATGTTCCGCCAAAGGTTAATGCTGCTGCAGTATCATTAAAATCGAAATCTGTTTTCTTATATCCTTCGCGTTTAAAGACAAAAACTGCATTTGGTCCGCACTCAACATCGCCATCAACCATGCGTGTGAAGTGCACTCCCAAAAATGGGAATTGAGGATTAGGAACAGGGTAGATTAAGTTCTTCACTTTATGTTTTCCTTGTTCGCTCAGCACAAAATAATCTCCTCTAAAGCCTAATACAGACATGTCTAGTTTCACATTGTCCTTCTTCGCCAAACGATCGGCCTGCAATCCACCGCAATAAATCACATACTTGGCTTCAATTTTACCTTTTTTCGTTATCAGCGTAGTCGAGTTTGCTCCTTTCTGAACATCTGTAACTTCGTGGCCAAGAAATATTTTGCTGCGCTCTTGCATGCCTTCTAACAGTTCGCCCAATTTTTCGGTGGTCCCACGATAATCGATGATCCCTGTGCAGCCAACTCTTATGCCCGCTATTCCTTCTACAAATGGTTCAATTTCCTTTATCTGCTCAGCAGAAATTTTCTCAACATCCTCTACTCCATTAAGCAGAGCCCGCTCATAGATTTTTTCCATGTGAGGCAGTTCTGCCTTTTCGGTAGCAACAATCACTTTCCCACAAATATCATGTGCAATGTTGTGCTCTTTGGCAAATGCCACAAGTTCACGTCTTCCATCTACACAGTTTTTAGCCTTGTATGATCCAGGTTTGTAGTACAAACCAGAATGTATCACGCCAGAATTATTCCCCGTTTGGTGATTAGCCAATCGCGGTTCTTTTTCTATAAGCGCAATCGACTTGTCTGGAAATGCTGTTTGAAGTTTATAAGCCGTTGCAACACCAACGATGCCTCCGCCCACTACTGCGATATCAAAAGATAAGTTCACGATAAATACCTTGTATTAAGATTTGATTGGTGCAATGCTCTTTTCGTTTTTCACAAATAAGAGCAAAATGAAACCCACTGCGAAGAAAGAAAGAAGAATGAGTGCACTACTTCGCATGCTAGAAGTTACTCCTTCAATGTATCCAAATAAGAATGTTCCAATAACAATTCCAACCTTTTCAACCACGTCATAAAAACTAAAATACGATGCGTGATCTTGAGTTTGAGGTAAAAGTTTAGAATAGGTTGACCTTGACAATGATTGCACACCGCCCATTACAAGGCCTACTACACCAGCAAGCATATAGAACTCAGATGGGGTTGTGATAACGTAGGCACCAAGACAAGCACCAATCCAAATCAATAAAACAACACCCAATATTGGTTTGTTTCCAAACTTTTGTGAGAGTTTAGAAAAGATAAAAGCACCGAGTGCACCAATGAATTGGATAATCAAAATACTTACGATAAGTCCGGTATCACCATCTCCTCCCCAATCAATTTCTTTCTTTGCAAAAAGAACAGCCATCAGCATTACTGTTTGAACGCCCATACTCGAAACAAAAAAAGATCTCAAATAAGCTCTGAGGTTTTTTTGCTCCTTTAACTCAGACCAAACTGATCTCAATTCTTTAAAGCCTTTACTGAACAAGTCTTTTTTAATTGGCTTGCGGTCAAAAACATTTTCGGGCAGAAAAGCATACGTGTATTGAGCAAAAGCAACCCACCAAACAGCAACCATCACAAACCCATACTCAATTGGCATTTGAATAGATGACTGAGAAAGAACAAGAATAACAATAAGTAGCAGCGCACTGCCAATATAGCCCAATGAAAATCCTTTCGCACTTACACCATCTTGCATTTCGTTTGATGCAATTTCAGGCAAGAAAGCATTGTAAAACACCAAACTTCCCCAAAAACCTACGCTTGCCATAAGTACAGGAACCATCGAAATCTCTAGATGTTTACCGTCAAAAAAATAGAGTAATGCACAGCTAACAGCTCCGATGTAGCAAAAGATTTTCAGAAACAACTTTTTCCTGCCAGAGATATCTGCAACGCCTGAAAGGATAGGCGATAAAAACGAAACAATTAAAAAAGAAAAGGAAAATACGTAGCTATAAATTTCGGTATTGATAAATTCTCTGCCGAAAAAATCAACATAAAAAACCTCGTGCCCATCAACCATTCTCGAAGTTTCACTGGTTCTGCTTTGAAAAAACAGAGGGAAAATAGAAGTCGTTATCACTAAAGGATATGCCGAATTGGCCCAATCATAGAACGCCCAAGCGTTGATGATTTTTCGATCGTCTTTTTTGATCATACTGGGCGAAAATAAAGAAGCGCGGCACTTTGGCCACGCTTCTTTAAAAAATAATATTTAAACGAGTATTAATCGAGTATATCAAACACCACTCTTCTGTTTTGTGCTTGTCCTGTAACTGAAGTATCATCAGTAGCTGGATCAAAATCTTTCATTCCCAAAACTTGAAGCTTGTTAGCGTTTACGCCAAGTTCAACTAATTTTTCTTTAATAGTCTGAGCTCTTAACAATGAAACATCACCAGTAGATTTTGCTTGCTCAACTGGGTCAGTATGTCCTTTAATCTGAATTTTCAAGTCTGGATTATTTTTAATCATGGCCGCTACTTTTTCCACATCAACCATAGCTCTAGGTGAAATATCACTGCTCATTTCTTCGAAATAGACTTTTGTCATTTCTATTTGTTCTGGTCCATCAATATCAGCTTCTGTACTTACCTCTTTAGAGTATTTTACTTGCATTGAATTTCCATCAGGAGCTTTTTCACAATCGCATTCATCTAAACCTGCCATGTTAATGACTGAAACATCATCAATATAATAGTATGCTGTAGTTCTAGTCTGCTGACCAGTAACACCACGTGGTCGTTTCATTTTTTCGGTTTGGGTTTCAGCAGTTGAGCCGAAATTACCGATAGTCAAATATTTCTCTTTCCCTTCTGCAATAAAAGAACCGCATATCGCTGACCATTCAAATTGCTCAGACCAAATTTGATTTTGTGAATGAATTATTTGAGGTTGAATTTCACCCGCTTCTATTTGCTCCATTGTAATAGGCTTTTGACTAACGTAGATGCCAATATTATTCGAACCATATTTAGCAAGCATACTTAGCATTACATGCATTTTCACACAGTAAACCTTAGTCTCTTGCATTGGATATCTGAGCTCAGCTTGAAGAAAGGTTCTTGGTTCGGCATCTTTAGAACTCCACGTTACGATACCAGCATATCCATCTCCTGAATTTGGTTCAGCTTCACCATAAAGATTTGCTGGTACAGCATATTCTTCCGATTTAGCATTTCTATTAAAAACATCCGCATTTTCTCCTATGCTTGACCAACCCATTGCCAATTGAATCATTCCGCCAGATTTGATCTTTTTATCTAAATCTTCAAAACCAGGATTTTCAACAATGTTGCCCTGACCAAATCCAATTATTGCAGCTGCTATAAGTGTTGTTGTTAAAACAAGTGATTTCATATTTCTTTCGTTCTTTAATTGTGGCTAAATTTCTTAATAGTATCGATGTACAACTTTACTTTTCTCCAATCTGTATCAGGATATACTCCATGACCAAGATTAGCAATATGTCCTCCACCTACAAATGAGCTTAACATCTCATTGGTTTTTTGAACCACATACTCGTCAGACGAATAAAGTATTGTTGGATCTAAATTGCCTTGCAAAACCTTTGCCGAATTTACTTTACGAAGTTCTTTTGGGTTTAAACCCCAATCTAATCCAACCACGTTATAGGCCGAATTCATCAAATCGTCCATTGCAAAGTATGCTCCTTTAGCAAAAACAATTCTTGGAACGGTGTTCACTTCCTCAGCAATTCTATTCATGTAAGGCATGCAAAATTCGCGGTACAAGTCTGTACTTAGAACACCTGCCCATGAATCAAACACTTGGTACAATGAAACACCTGCTTCTACTTGCAGCTTCAAGTAATTGATTGTTGATTGGGTGATTTTCTCTAAAAGTCTGTGTGATTCTCTCGGATTAGCGTGCAACCATTTTCTAGCTTCAGAAAATGTCTTGCTGCCCTTACCTTCGATCATGTAGCAGAAAATTGTAAAAGGCGCACCAGCAAATCCAATCACCGGAACACGGTTATCTAATCTTTTACGAGTTTCTTTGATCGCATCATACACATAAGCAAGCTCTTCGCCTTGAGCAACATTAAGCTTATCAATATCTGTTGAATCTTTTACCACATTTGGGAAAAATGGTCCACGGCCTTCATGCATTTCATATGGCAAGCCCATGGCTTCGGGTATTACCAAAATATCTGAAAAGATAATTGCTGCATCTACACCCAAAATATCTACTGGCTGCACTGTAACTTCTGCCGCAAGATCTGGAGTTTCTACCAACTCTTTAAATCCGGAAACACTAGCCCTAACAGCTCTATATTCAGGCAAAATTCTACCCGCTTGACGCATTACCCAAACAGGCGGACGCTCCGTTTTCTCTCCTCGGGCTGCTCTTATGATTAAATCGTTTTTCACAGAAAATAAAAAAGGCAGTAATGACCATTTGGCCACTTACCGCCTTCATGTTTTTATTAGTTATTAGACTGTAGTCTCTTAATTAAATTCAATGCGCTACCAGCTTTATACCAGTCAATTTGTGCCTGATTGTAAGTATGATTAGTAACTATCACATCTTTAGAACCATCAACATGAACAACTTCAATGCTAATTGATTTTCCTGGTGCAAATTGATCTAAATCTAAGAAATTGAACGTGTCATCTTCTTTGATCAAATCATAGTCCGCTTCGTTGGCAAAGGTTAAACCTAACATACCTTGTTTCTTCAAGTTAGTCTCGTGAATACGAGCAAATGACTTAACCAAAACAGTGGTAACACCCAAGTGACGTGGCTCCATAGCTGCGTGCTCTCTTGAAGAACCTTCGCCATAGTTATGATCTCCAACTACAATAGTTGGAATACCAGCAGCTTTATAAGCTCTAGCAGCGGCTGGAACTTCTGAAAGTTCACCTGTCAACTGGTTTACTACTTCGTTGGTCTTTTGGTTGAAAGCATTTACAGCCCCTATCAAACAGTTGTTTGAAATATTGTCGAGGTGACCACGATAACGCAACCATGGA
>CAZWXC010000155.1:0-6191 GCA_964637935.1 uncultured Flavobacteriales bacterium
AGATAATGTAAGCCACCTTATAGCACAAAAAAAACGGGAAGCTTATTCAAGCATCCCGTTTCCGTTTCAGTCTATAATTTAAAGTCTTCAGTCCTAAATCTGAAGTCTCAAAAAAATCAAATCATCTTCAAGTAAGAAATCTCTTTCTCGGTCAAAAATCTCCATCTACCTCTTGGTAAACCTTTCTTACCTAAACCAGCATAAGCCGCACGATCTAGCCGCATCACTTTGTAGCCAAGCTCTTCGAACATGCGTGTTACGGCCCAGTTTTTTCCAGAGTGAATTTCAATACCTACTTCGGTTCTTACACTTCCATCACCAACAAAAAGTGCTGCTTCGGCCTTCACCAAACCATCTTCAAGCTGCACGCCAGTTTCTAGTTTTTGAAGATCTGTTTTGCTCACGTTCTTATCAAGAATTACATGATATACTTTGCGAATCATGCTGCTTGGATGCGTCAATTTCTTGATCATATCACCATCATTGGTAAGCAACAACAAGCCTGTGGTGTTTCTATCTAGTCTTCCAACAGGAATAATGCGCTCTTTACAGGCATTTTTCACCAAAGCCATTACCGTGCTTCGGCCTTTTTCATCTTGAATTGAAGTAACGCAATCTTTTGGTTTGTTAAGCAATACGTAGCGCATTACTTCTGCATTTACGTTTTCGCCAGCATAAGTTACCTTATCAGTAGCCGAAACCTTAGTTCCTAATTCAGTAACCGTAACTCCGTTTACTTCTACTAAGCCATCTTCTATAAACTTGTCTGCTTCTCTGCGTGAGCAAATACCAGCCATGGCTAGGTATTTATTTAAGCGCGTCATGCCATCGTCTTCATGCGACTTGGCTGGACCAGTAAAAGGCTTGTCTTTGGTAAACTTACCGTAAGACCCTTTTCTATCATCGCTTCTGAATTGCTTTTCTGAGTTTCCTTTACCAGCAAACTTTTCGTTTGACGGACCTCCGCTGAATTTTTTCTTTTTAAAACCCTCTTTTTTGGCATTGGTGTTACCGCCCAAAATCAGGTGTTCTTCTTTTTGAACTTTTCTAGCGCGTTTTTCCCAAGTCTCTCTCTTAGCCATATCAATCAATTGAACTTGCAAAAGTAGGTGTATTTTAAGTGCTAATCACTTATCATTGTTTTGCTAGAAATTTATTGAAAGCCTGACCTTCAACGGGTCAAATCCTAACTTCGTAACCAAACTTTTTGCCTTGAGCGATATTCTGCAAAGTCCGATTGAATTTTTGAAAGGTGTTGGCCCAATGCGAGCCGAACTTTTAAGGAGCGAATTGCGGATTTTCACCTTCGAAGACTTGCTTCAATATTATCCTTTTCGGCATGTAGATCGCAGTCAATATTACGCCATCAATGATGTAGATCCAAATGCAGCCCTGGTACAAATCAAAGGCAAATTTGTGCGCTTAGATGGTGTTGGTGCAGCCAGAACTACGCGCATGGTGGGCGCTTTTCAAGATGAACATGGCGGATTGATGGAAGTGGTTTGGTTTAGAGGTATTTCTTGGATAAAAGCCAACATAAAGACCAATGTAGAATATGTGCTTTTTGGGAAACCAGGAATTTTCAACAACAAAATTCAAATGACTCATCCTGAAATTGAGCTTTATGCCGATTTCAGTAAACCACTCAAAGGTGGATTAGAAGGTGTTTACAACACTACAGAAAAGCTCAAGGCGAGAAAAATAGATAGCCGAGCTATCAGGAAAATGCAAGAAGCTGTTTTGCCTCAAGCATTGTCTTTTGTAAACGAAACCTTTCCAGGTTACATCAGGAAAAAGCACGAATTGCTGACCAAGCGCGAAGCCATAAAAGAGATTCATTTTCCAACCACCGTTGAACATTTAGCTCGAGCACAAAAAACATTGAAGTTTGAAGAACTCTTCTACATCAGCATGCGATTGATGATGATTAAAGAAATTAGAAATCAAGAAGTTCAAGGTTTTGTCTTTAGCGCGGTTGGCAATCATTTCAACGATTTCTATAAAAACCATTTACCATTTCCGCTTACGGGAGCTCAAAAAAGGGTGATCAAAGAAATACGTGCCGATATGGGCAGCGGCAAGCAAATGAACCGTTTACTACAAGGCGATGTGGGAAGCGGAAAAACGATCACTGCGCTGCTTTGTGCGCTTATCGCGATTGACAATGGATTTCAAACGTGCATCATGGCGCCTACAGAAATTTTGGCGCAACAGCATTTTGAAGGAATTTCTGAATTGCTGGCCGAAATGCACGTTAATGTGGCCATACTTACTGGAAGTAGCAAAGCCGCTTATCGCAGAAAATTGCACGCTTCGCTAGAAGCTGGTGAAATTCATATTTTGATCGGAACACACGCTTTGCTCGAAGACAAAGTAAAATTCGCCAACCTAGGTTTTGCAGTAATTGATGAACAACACCGATTTGGCGTAGCTCAACGATCAAAACTTTGGAAAAAAAATACGCGTCCTCCACACATGTTGGTGATGACGGCAACACCTATTCCGCGCACCTTGGCTATGACAGTTTATGGCGATTTGGATGTGAGCGTAATTGACGAATTACCTCCTGGCCGTAAGCCGATTAAAACCGTTCATCGCTTTGATAGCAATCGCATTCAGGTGTTTGGTTTTTTGAAAGAAGAATTAGCAAAAGGCCGCCAGGCTTACATTGTATATCCACTGATTGAAGAAAGCGAAACGCTGGATTATAAAGATTTGATGGATGGATACGAAAGCATTTGTCGCGCATTTCCGCAACCAGAATATCAAGTTGCCATAGTACATGGCAAAATGAAGCCCGAAGACAAAGACTATGAAATGAAGCGTTTTGTGGAGCACAAATGTCAAATAATGGTAGCCACTACGGTGATTGAAGTTGGCGTGAATGTTCCCAATGCCAGCTTGATGATCATAGAAAGTGCCGAGCGTTTTGGCTTAAGCCAATTGCATCAGCTTCGCGGCCGGGTGGGTAGAGGTGTCGATCAGAGTTTCTGTATACTGATGACGGGCAACAAACTGAGCAACGAAGCTCGAACTCGAATGCGAACGATGGTTGAAACCAATGATGGTTTCAGAATTTCGGAAGTTGACTTAAAACTTCGCGGCCCAGGCGACATCATGGGCACACAGCAAAGTGGCGCACTCGACCTGTCTATTGCAGATTTGGTGAAAGACACCGAAGTACTTGCTTCTGCCAGAGCCGAAGCGCAATACATCTATGACCACGACCCAAAAATTGAGCATCCGCAACTAGAAAAAGTGAAGTTGCACTTGAAAAAGATCATGAAAAGAAGACCGAATTGGGGAAGGATTAGTTAATCACCTTTTCTTTAATTAAGATTCTCAGAAACTGTCATACAATCAATTGTCAAGGTCTAAATTCGCCAAAACATCAAACCATGAAATTCATCCTTCCCCTACTCATTTCATTATGCATTCCGTTATTGCTGAGTGCACAAGAAGGAACATTTGCGACCTGTTATGCAAATCTTTGTGCGGATGGAGAATTAACGCTAAAAGAAATAGCCAGCACCGACATGATCGATGTAAAATCTACTGTGGATGGATCATCTTACGGCATTATTTCTTTCACGACAGTTTATGTTTTGAATGGCAAAAAGTTGGAGTGTACTTGTCGTGAAAACAAACTGACAGTGCGCTGCCTTTCGCTGAGAGATAAACTACTCGTTGGCGATCAAATGATAATAAAAGATGTGGTGTTCAAAGACATCAAAGGTGGTGGTAAAATCAGAACTGCGCCTGAACTTGTAATCACGGTTGTGAAACCCGATGATGAAAATTAGAAATGACCGTCATTCTGAAACTCTTAACATGGTTAACTTAGTGACATGATTGAAGAGAACAAGAAAAATGCGATTGCTTTTTACAAAACCGCTTATTACGGTAATCCAAGGAAAGCGGTAGAAATGTATGTTGGTTCAGAATATATTCAACATAATCCCGCGGTAGCAAATGGTACCGAGGGCTTCATTGAATATTTTGAAAGAATGCAAGCAGAATATCCCGAAAAGGAAATTGAATTTGTAAGATGCATTGGTGAAGGTGATTTGGTGGCATTGCATACGCACCAAATTTGGCCAGGAAACGACCAGTACATCACGATGGATTTTTTCAGATTTGATGCGAATGGTAAAATCTGCGAGCATTGGGATTCGATTCAGCAAATTCCAGAACACTCCGCGAATCCTAATGGAATGTATTGAGTTTTTGCCTCACCTTTGGCAACATGCCCGAACCTAAAAAATCACACCCAGAAGTCAAAACCAGTTTGCACCCGCGAAACAAAAATCGCCAACGCTATGACTTTGACATTCTGATAAAACGCTTTCCTGATCTTGGTCCTTTCGTTGCCAAAAATAAATTTGGAGACTTGAGTATTGACTTCTTTGACAATGCGGCCGTAAAGGCATTAAACAAGTCTTTGCTGTTTGAATATTACGGAATTACAAGTTGGGATATTCCTGAAGGCTATTTATGTCCACCCATTCCAGGACGTGCAGATTACATTCACCACATTGCTGATTTACTAGCAAAATCAAACGAAGGCAATATTCCCAAAGGTTCGAACATTACCTGTTTAGATGTTGGTGTTGGTGCAAATTGCATCTACCCTATTTTGGGCCATCAAGAATATGGTTGGTCGTTTATAGGTTCAGATATAGATTCCATCGCAGTTACTTCCGCCAACAATATTGTAGACTCAAATCCAAGTCTCAGAAACGCCATCGAATGCCGACTTCAAACTAATAATTCCGAAACTTTTTCAGGAATTATAAAATCAACGGAGCGCATCGACCTTTCTATTTGCAATCCACCGTTTCATGCTTCTCTTGCCGAGGCACAGGCTGGCACATTGCGTAAGCTTAGCAATTTGAAAGGAAAGAAAGTAAGTAAACCTCAGCTGAATTTTGGCGGTAAAAACACCGAGCTATGGACTGAAGGTGGCGAAAAGCAATTCATTTTAAAAATGATAAAACAAAGCGCAGCTTTTGACAAGCGATGCTTTTGGTTTTCGACTCTGGTTTCGAAACATGAAAATTTAAAACCACTGCAAATTGCACTGAAAAATTCAAAAGCTACTTCTTATCAAACCATCGAAATGGGTCAAGGAAATAAGACAAGTCGCATTCTAGCATGGACTTTTCTTACGCGCCAAGAGCAAAAGACTTGGGCTGACGAACGTTGGAAGAACTAACTATTTTATAAGAACCAAAAAGGCGGCCCAATTCTGAGCCGCCTTTCTTATTTCAATTAAGTGCTTTACTTATTTCGCTAAATCGAAACGATCAAGGTTCATCACTTTTGTCCAAGCTGCAACAAAATCGTTCATGAATTTATCTTCTGAATCTGCGCAAGCATAAACTTCTGCCAAAGCACGCAATTCGGTATTCGATCCAAAAATTAAGTCAACTCTTGTTCCTGTCCATTTTGTTTTTCCAGTAGCTCGGTCGCTACCTTCAAACACCTGATCATCAGAACCAGGAATGGCTTTCCAAGTAGTTCTTAAATCAAGCAAATTCACAAAGAAATCGTTTGTTAGCGCTCCTACTCTATCCGTAAACACGCCATGATTTGAATGATCGAAATTAGTACCCAACACACGCAAACCACCGATTAAAACGGTCATTTCAGTTGCTGTTAGCGTCAACAATTGCGCTTTATCAATCAGCATTTCTTCTCCTGTAGCGGTGTGATGCGCTTTCTGATAATTTCTAAAACCATCGGCCATCGGCTCAAGCGCATCAAACGATTCTACATCTGTTTGTTCCGCAGAAGCATCTGTGCGACCAACCGCAAACGGAACGCTTATAGTTTTGCCCGCTTGTTTTGCTGCTTTTTCTATGGCTGCATTTCCGCCAAGCACAATGAGATCTGCTATTGATACTGCCTTACCATCAGATTGAGCTGCATTGAATGCTTGCTGCACTTCTTGGAGCTTAGACAAAACCTTTGCTAATTGAGCTGGACTATTTGCTTCCCAATCTTTTTGAGGAGCTAGTCTTATTCGTGCGCCATTAGCACCACCTCTTTTGTCAGAACCTCTGTAGGTTGAAGCCGATGCCCAAGCGGTTGAAACCAATTCTGAAACGGTCAAGCCTTTAGACAAGATCATTTCTTTGAGTGTGTCTTCGTCTTTTGCATCAATTGCCTTATAGTCTGCGGCAGGAATT
>CAZWXC010000156.1:0-6170 GCA_964637935.1 uncultured Flavobacteriales bacterium
GACCGAATCGCTATTCCAAAATTTTCTAAATCGATGCGTCTCGTGCGCTAGGAAATTGGCTGGGTAGAAACTACTTTGATTTCTTCACTAAGCTTCTCCATCTCCTCCTTCATCTCCTGCTCAGATATATCAATGTCCCAGACACTGTGTGTGTTTGCGTAGAATATGCCTTTTGCTTTTAATCTAGCTAAATTAATTCGTACCGCACAAAGTAGTTCTGCTGTAGCTTTATTAAGCTTATCCATTAGTACTGGCACCTGGGCAAATGCCCCAGTTATATAGTGCCAATTTTCTGCAGGGAGTGGACTTCCGCCAATCATCACATCTTCAAACCTCGTGAGTGTATAGTTCATAGCTTGCATGTCTACATTCACACGATGTACCCACCGTTCATATGAAAAATACTTGTTAATTACAGTAATGCTACCTAACTCGACATTCAACTCGTTCCTTACAGGAAGTTCAATAAGTCGATTATGTGTTAGCTGGTGTCTTTCTAAGATTTTCTGGGTATTGAGAGCTGTCGTCTTGTTTATACCAATCAAATCAGTATGCTCATTTAACATTCTTTCCAAAACAACCAAGGCATTGCGATGCTGAACAAATCGTTCGTATCTCTTTATAATTTTGTAACTGACAAGTCCAAAAAGAAAGGCAAAAAACGCTCCGAAGAACGCTCCTAGAAACTCTGGAGTAAAGAATACTGGATCAGGTTTCTGATCTTGCAGGAGTATGTAATTATGCGAGTCATGCCATCTCATAAAGTAATATCTGTATAATACGCAAAAAGTGACAAAAGTGACACTTTTTACACCATTTGTTGGGTAATGCTCCAGCTACTAAAATCAATAGGGATTTTGATTCTAAACGAGATCGACTCATTACCATATTCATCGCAGTAATCTGTCAAAATATACTCATATTGAAAGGTACCCCTTTCTTAAGACAAAAATTCTAAGTATTATTACCTAACTAATACAAAGAATATGGCAAAGAAAGGATATCGCATCGCAAAAGAAATCAAAGAGGAAATACTAGCTAAGATTAAACACGAGGGACTCAGCGTCGCAGACGCTGCAACCAACTACGGCATCCACACCGGCACTATCTATAACTGGCTGGGTACCAAAGCAACTGGCACCGTCAGTCTCCTTGAACACAACAAAGTGAAGAAAGAAAACGAGCAGTTAAAGCAAATCATTGGTGACCTCACTATCAAAATGTCGGTGGAGGCTAAAAAAGGGCTCTCCAAGGGATGGTGATTGGCTATTCACGCACTCACCACTACTATCAGCATCGGCAACCACGAAAGGACTGGCACACCAAACAGCTCATTGAGACAGCGCTGCGCGACCACCCATCATACGGACACAAACGCTTAGCTATACACCTCAAGATCAACAAGAAACGAGTCCTGCGAGTGACGAAGCTCTATGGTATCAAACCCTATCGCCGAACCACTCTAAAGGTGTATCAGAAGCCCAAAGACAGTGTCTTTCCTAACTATCTGATGACTGAAGTACCTCGTGGTCCAGGAGACATCTATGCTTCAGACTTCACGTACGTGAAGTATCGAGGAAAGTGGATCTATATGGCCACCGTACTCGATGTATGCACCAGAGAGATAGTGGGTGTGTCCATTCTGAACACTCACACTACGCAGTTAGTCATGAACGCACTATCAGCCGCTATATTGCACCGAGCTCCACCGCGGATTATCCACTCTGATCAAGGTTCAGAGTATGCATCTAAAGACTACGCTTCTCTGATCCAGAAGTTGAAGATCAAACAGTCTATGAGTGCACCTAGCTGTCCTTGGGAGAATGGCTATCAAGAATCCTTCTACAAAGGATTTAAGTTGGACTTGGGTGATCCGAACAGATACCACACACTCGGTGAGTTGGTGGCAGCTATGTATCAGACAATTAACTACTATAACCAGCGGCGGATACACTCGGCGCATGGTATCTCACCTAGACAATTTGCAGAGAAATACCAAGCTGATGTATGATGGAAAGACTTAGAAAAAGTGTCTTAATTTTGGGGTACCTTCCAATGTGAAGCGAGGACTAAAGACTAGAGTTGAGATGGGGCTATGGCCCGCTCCTGCGCCTACAGGATACCTAAAAGAAAAGCGTAGCGACAGAAAATGTGAATGCTTTATCGATCCAGACAGAGGTCATGTCATTAAACAGATGTTTGAGAAAGTGGCATGTGAGAAATGGTCTGGAAGAAAACTGTATCACTGGCTTAAATTTGATCTTAATTTTAAAACAGCAGGTGGAAACAAGAATCTGAGTCTAGGAAACATGTATCGGATTATGGAGAGTCCATTTTATTACGGAGTCTTTGAATACCCTCTCAAGAGTGGCAACTGGTATCAAGGTAAGCACAAAGCACTTATTACTAAGGAGTTGTACGACGAAGTTCAAAAGCAACTTAAGGGTAACGAACTAAAAACTAGACAGGAGAAAGAATTTGCTTTCACCAAGCTCATGAAATGCGGTTTATGTGAATCAGGTATATGTGCTGACGAAAAGTATAAGAAGTTGAAGAATGGAACAATCAACTCCCATATCTACTATGGATGTACAAAAGTGAGAGACAAGAATTGTGACTGTGGCTATATTCGTGAAGATGATCTGATTGAACAGTTTGCAAAATTAATTGATGGGATTAACTTAAACGAAATTAGCATACAAGAAAAACTGAGAACAGAGGTCTCTCGTTTCATGAAATTCCAAAGGTCAATTCTTGGAATCAAACTAAAAATTGAAGTGAGTGATTTTGACGTACGGAACTACGCTAAGTACCTGCTCCGAGAAGGTTCAGACACCGAGAAGCGAGAGCTTCTCGGTTGTATCAACGGTAGGTTAGAATTAAGTAATAAGAAAATAAATCTAACTAATTAGTACCAGTGTCATGCACGGACTTGATTCCAAGCTCGTCCAACTTTTCCCATAATGAATCGAGAGCTTTCTCCTTATGTCGATAAAAAGCACTGCCGCTAACTCTCCAAAATTCCCAACCAGCTCTTCGTAACTGACGCTCCCGCACTTGGTCATCCTCCCAATTTTCTAGAGTATGGTATTGGTCACCATCACACTCAACTGCCAACCGTGCTTCAGCACCTTGCACAACCAAGTCAATACGGTAACCAATAACAGGATATTCTGGCAAAACTTGATATCCACGATCAATTAAGATATTGCCGACATCATATGAGAACTGTGAAGCACGACCAGAGTCAAATTCTTTCTTAAGTGCTTTACGACCAGATTCTAGTTCTTCTGTCTTTGGATCATAATACCAATTAAGGATTCTGTAACGCCAGTCGTTTTGATTTCTAAATTCTTCTACTGGAATGGAGTGATAAAGGAATACTTGGTCTCTACCACGAGTTGCAGCAACATTGAATCTCTGGGCAGTCCCTTTATCTGTTAATGCCCTTACAGTGTCGTTTGGATTATTTGGATCTAGCGCCTTAACCATAGATAAGAACATAACGTCTCTCTCATCTCCTTGGAAAGCATACGCATCACCGCAAACTATATTCCTTTCCTCTATAACTTTTTCACCAATTTTAGGGTGGCGGACAAGTAGTTCTTTTATATATTTAGCTTGATCCTCAGCTAAAAGTGAAATCACACCAAAAGTACAAAGATGCCCATCTGGTCTTTGTTGATAACTAGGGTCTTCAACTAACTCTGCGATCTTCTCGACAATAGCCCTTGCTTCTGGTTCATTAACCTTATTATTTGTATTTTGATAACCAGATTCAACAAGTACTGGTACGAGAGCGGGTTTGAGTAAACCTTTTGGATGAGGGTAACGTAAGGGCTTAAGTTTACTTTCATAAACATGATGGTTACTAAAAGCAATAATTTCCGGTACGCATCTGAAGTGTTCGTTCAATTGAATCATGTTTGGAATACGAATTTTCGCTAAATCAAACAAACTAGATGTGATTGAAAAATTGTCTTTATGAGGGATATCGTAAAGGAATCTCGATATTAATTCGAATATTCTTTCTTGGTCTTGGAAAATTCCAGCAGGACTAATCTGATCTGGATCTCCAACAACAAGTAGTTTTTTACCGAGATATCCAATTGTTAAACCTCTAATATCGCACTGACTTGCTTCGTCAAAAATAACAACGTCAAACATTCCAGCTTTTGGATCAGAGAACATTTGCGCGACTCTATGCAGAGGCATAATCCAAACAGGAACAGCGTTCTTTGCTTCTTTAAGAGAAGCCTGTGCCGAACTCAGCCATTTATTTGCGTATTTTCCTGTACCCTTACCATACTTCTTCATTGCATCTGACCACGCCATTAACGCATCCCGCTGCCTCTTGGTAACTTTATCAATTTGTCTTTGCCACGCCAGCACAGTAACGAGATCAGAATTTAGTTGAAACTCACGTTTCGATAAACGCTCATGTTTGGCTTGGAGTTCATCAATACTCACATGGTCGTGAATGTGTTCTAGCCAAGATTCTAGCCTAGAAATTTTCCATGCGAGTTCGAGATTATCAGGACAATCAAATTCATGTTCAGCGTCAGCAAGAGCAACAATGTCATTGTATAGATTTGGTGCTTGCTCAATGATTTTTTCAGAAACTTTACTGAGTCTCAAGGCAAACTCCTTATTTTCCCATAGGAGATTTAGCTCTTCTACGGCCTTCTTCCACGCTGCTCCACTTCGCTTTTCGATAGCGTCAAATAATTGCTCACGTATTTTGTGTCGAGATGTTATTGGCAGTGGATCATATACTGAAGTCGCCCATTCAGTAAATGTTTTTTCTAACTTTTCAAGTTCATGCACAGCTACAGTGGATGCTATGAGATCTTTAGCTGAATCAATATCTTCAATCTTAGTGAAAGATAAATCCTGAAGTTGTTTAATTTTTTCAAAGGACTCTTTAATTGAATTAAAATCATTAAAGTAATGAACTATACGGCCGACACTCTCGACAAGCACTTCAAGTTGAATAATATCCAGTTTTTCACTTGCAAAATCAGGAACATTTTTAAGAGTTGAGAAACCTTGCGAAAGAAGAGTTTTTATTTCCTTTTCTGCCAATTGCTCTGAGACTAGCTCGCTTAGTAAAACAACCCTTTCATGAGTATCAGGGACACGACCGTCAACAGTGTAACGGTCTAATACCATTTTCACATTCGCAGGTAGGAGTAATTTACCAAACGTACTTATCTTAGTGCTTTTTACTAACTTATCTTTGAGAAGAGTGATTGCATCAGCCAAATCATTCAGACTCAAGTCAGTATTTCCTGAGATATCGTGGCCAACAACTTTATTTCTACTACTGCCAATAATTTCTATTTTTTGAGATATTTTTGAAAGAATGGTGTTCCACTTCACTCTTTCATTCTGACTTGATACACACGCATCGAAGATTTCACGTTCGTAGTTTTCATTGATAGTCCCCAATACCTTTTGTGCACTGTTGAGAGTTTCCCATAGTTCTACTAATTTATTAGGATCTAGCGCAGTTCCGTTACTTCCAAAAGATTTATTTGAGGCCTTAGCTTTAACAGTTAAGTCTCTAAACGATGCAAAAGCACCAAGTACTACATCCTCGTTAGGTAATGATTCTACATTTGGTAAATCAACCTGATGTAATAAACGATCAGATTTATTTAGAGTTGTGAGTAGTTGATATGTCTCTCTTAAGTCATTTTCGGAAAAGTCTAGGTTTGTCTCAAAGTGGATATGATCTGTAAACCAATCAAAATTGCCGCTCACTCTATGTTCGCTAACAAATTTTGCCGCACCCATAGGAGTTAATTCTTCTCCGTTAGCCTTGAGTGTTTGAGTGGAGTCAATCAAGATATATTGACGGATTTGACCAGCCACTACAGCTTTTTCTTCTCTCGTTTTAGTAAGTTCATTCCTAATTGAATCTGCCTTTGATTCACTAAATTTTGTATGACGTTCTCCAAGATTTGAACTTATCTCTGCAATAGATGACTGAAGAACATCATCGCGTTTCGCCGTTTGATGTAGCTGAGATACAGCTAAACTTCTAATGTTTTCTGGCAACTTATCACGAAGCACATCCAAGGCTTTACTCGTCTGTGACGTAACGAGAACACTCTTACCTTCAGCCAAAAATCTGCTTAATTTTTTCTTCATCAAAGACATAGATT
>CAZWXC010000157.1:0-6162 GCA_964637935.1 uncultured Flavobacteriales bacterium
GATGTTGATCCGCTTTTTCAGGATGCGCGTACATTTCTGGTCCAAATCCCCAATAGCTAACTAATGGTTTCACAGTAGGATCAAAAGCACCTTTTGTTTCGTTATAAACCCTCCAAGAAAGAGCTAACACCTCATAAAACATAGAATCGATGGCTGCCCCACTGTCGCTTTTATTCCAAGTATCTATTACAGATCCTGGCAAATACGTACTAATTGATTCATCTACTTTTTGCAATAAACTGTCAATTTGTGGTTTTAGGTTTCGCTGTTGCAAATCATAATAAACAATTTGCCAAGTTGTGCCCTGCGCTTCACCTTGAAGCTGCATTTTAAATTCTTCAACACTCACTTTTTCTTTGCTTTCGCTACAAGAAGAAAGTAGAAGCATAGTAGCAAGTGCAAAGCAAAAATCCCTTTGGCAAAATTTGCCAAAGGGATTTTGAATATACTTTTTGAAGGAATTAACCACCGAAATCATCAAATGCTACGTTTTCTGGTGGAACCCCCCAATCATCACACATTTTAAGAACCGCTTGGTTCATCATTGGTGGTCCGCAGAAGTAAAACTCAATATCTTCGGGAGCATCATGCTTGCTTAAATATTGATCAATTACAGCTTGGTGAACAAACCCAACGAATCCGTCTCCTTCATCATTCGTGTCTTTCTTCACTTTCCAATTATCTTCTTCTAGAGGCTCAGAAAGCACTAAATAGAATTTGAAATTTGGGAAATCTCTTTCTAAAGCTCTAAAGTGTTCTGTGTAGACTAATTCTCGCTTAGAACGACCTCCATACCAATAGGTTACTTTTCTACCTGTTTTGATAGTACGGAATAGTTCATATAAGTGGCTGCGCATTGGAGCCATTCCAGCACCACCGCCCACGTAAAGCATTTCAGAACCAGTGTCTTTTATGAAGAATTCACCATAAGGACCAGAAATCACCACTTTATCGCCTTTCTTGCGAGAGAAAATATAAGAAGAAGCGACTCCAGGATTTACATCCATCCAACGGTTGTTTGCTCTATCCCATGGTGGAGTCGCAATACGCACGTTCAACATGATCTCTCTTCCTTCTGCAGGATAAGAAGCCATAGAATATGCTCTTTCAACCAACTCGGTATTCTTCATGACCATTGGCCATAAATTAAATTTATCCCATTCAAGCTTAAACTTATCTGGTTCGCCCGGATGCTCAGCTGGGTGTGCTTCAATATCGATATCGCTGTACTTGATTTCACATTCTGGAATTTCAATTTGGATGTAACCACCCGCTTTGTAATCCATGTCTTCTGGAATTTCAACTACGAATTCTTTGATGAAAGATGCAACGTTGTAATTTCTTACTACTGTCGCTTCCCATTTCTTAATTCCGAAGATTTCTTCATCGATATGCAATTCCATATCTTCTTTAATCTTCACCTGACATCCAAGTCTCCAGTGGTCAGCAATCTCTTTACGAGAGAAGTGAGGCTCTTCTGTTGGAAGAATAGACCCACCACCAGAAATCACTTGACACTTACATTGAATACACGTTCCACCACCACCACAAGCTGATGGTAAGAAGATTTTGTTGTTACCTAAAGTAGAAAGTACAGTACCTCCAGCTTCTACTTCAATTGTTTTGTCTCCATTGATTAGGAGTTTAACTTTTCCACTTGGTGAAAGTTTTGCTTTGGCAAACAGAATAACTGATACCAAGAGTAAAACGAAAAAGAGGAAAACTACGATACTTACAATTACTGTTGTTCCCATGTTTACTTTCTTATAATTCGATTCCCATAAAAGCCATGAAGGCCATTCCCATAAGACCAGTGATGATAAAGGTGATACCTAAACCTCTTAATGCCGGTGGAACGTTTGAATACTTGATTTTTTCACGAATTGCTGCAATAGCTACGATAGCTAAGAACCATCCAACTCCTGAACCAAGACCAAATGATGTAGCCTCCGCAATTGTGCTGTATTGACGTTCTTGCATAAATAGTGCACCACCCAAAATAGAGCAGTTTACAGCAATCAGTGGCAAGAAAATACCCAAAGCACCGTACAGTGCAGGAGCAAATTTCTCAACTACCATTTCTACCAACTGAACAATAGATGCAATTACTGCGATAAACATGATAAAGCTGAGGAAACTCAAATCTACAGTGACGAAATCTTCGCTCAACCATGATAAAGCACCTTCTTTAAGAACGTAGTTTTCAAGTAAGTAGTTAACTGGAACAGTAACTCCTAATACGAAGATTACTGCTGCGCCAAGTCCTACGCCTGTCTTGATGGTCTTAGAAACTGCCAAGTAAGAGCACATCCCTAAGAAGTAGGCGAAAATCATATTTTCTATGAAAATCGCTTTAACGAATATGTTGATTAAATCTAGCATGTTTTCTTAGTGTTCTTCAATTAATGCAGTGTTCTTAGTTCTTTGTATCCAAATGATTACACCAACTGTGATCAAAGCCATAGGAGGTAAAATCATCAAATTATTATTCATGTAACCGAAGTTGTAAAACCCTTCCGGTAATAATTTGAAGCCTAATAATGAACCTGAACCAAATAGCTCACGAACGACTGCCACAGCTACTAAAATCCAACCATAACCAAGTCCGTTACCGATCGCATCAAGAATAGATGGCCAAGGCTTGTTTGCAAGAGCAAATGCTTCTAAACGACCCATGATGATACAGTTGGTGATGATCAATCCTACGAATACCGAAAGCGCTTTGCTCACATCGTATACATAAGCTTTAAGCACCTGGTCAACCAAGATTACCAAAGCAGCTACAACCACCAATTGAACAATAATTCTAATTCTACTTGGAATAATGTTTCTGATCAAGCTGATGATAAGGTTACCACCAATCAGTACTGCAAGCACCGATAATGACATTACAATTGCCTGCTTTACTTGCACTGTTATGGCAAGTGCTGAACAAATTCCCAGTACTTGAACAGTAATTGGGTTTGAATCATTCAAAGGATCTGTGATAAGCTTTTTGTTCTTTTTAGAGAACAATGGCTCACTTGGCTCTTTGATTTTTGCCTCCTTTACCGGAGCGTCTTTTACTTCTGTACTCATGATAAATTATATTGAAGCGATATCAGAATTCTTTTTGAAATAAGGAACGTACACCTCTAGTGTGTTCTTAAGCATGTTAGTAACGCCATTACTTGTGATTGTGCCACCAGTAATTGCATCAACACCGTGCTGATCACCTTCTGGTGCTCCGCCCTTCATTACTTTTATTGAAACAAACTCTCCGTTATCATCAAAGATTTTCTCACCTACGAATGGCTCTTGAAACCAACCTTGATTGATTTCAGCACCCAAACCTGGAGTTTCTGTCTTGTGATCAAACGTAGCACCGAACACAGTGTTCATGTCATCTTCCAAAGCAATGTAACCCCAGATTGGTCCCCAAAGACCAGTACCAACTAAAGGAATAACAAAGTATGTGTTACCATCTTTTTCGCATTCGAATAAAGGATAAACTTTATCAGCTTCAGCTAAAGTTTTGTCTCTAAATTGCTTTTTTACATCAATGTTAAAAGCATCCTTTTCTGGCGTACTTTTACCTTGAACTGGGCCAGAAACGGTTGATACAACTTCTCCTTTGCTATTCAGGATGTATCTGTTTTTTACGTAATCTGTAAAAACCCCACTAGCCTCAGATCTTTCAACCTTAACTTGGATAGAAGACAAAATACTCTGCATTGTTTCTTGCTTCATGTTTTCATCTTGAGGCTCTTTTAAACCAAGAGCTGTAAGCGAAAGCACTGTAGCTACAACCACTACCATCACTACTGTGAAGACTAGGGTAAATACTTGTGATTCTTTATTAATTGCCATTTCTTTAATCAATTAAGCGGTTACTGGAACTCTCTTTAGTCTTCGTTTCACGTTTGCTTGAATCACATAGTGATCAATCAATGGCGCCATTACGTTCATGAATAGTATTGCCATCATTATCCCTTCAGGGTAAGCTGGATTAAATACACGAATCATAATACCCAAGAAACCAGCTAAGAATCCGTAAATCCATTTACCCATTTCTGTTTGCGCTGCACTTACAGGATCTGTTGCCATGAACACCATACCAAACATGAAGCTACCCATCAATATTTGTTGAAGTGGGTGCACAGCCATGAAAGAATTAACAGCGAAGGCATTGAAAATGCCTGACATTACCAAGCCACCAACTAAGAAAGAAAGCATGATTCTCCAGCTTCCGATACCAGTTGCAATTAAAAGAGCTGCTCCTAAAAGAATAGCGAAAACCGATGTTTCACCAATTGAACCTGGAATCCAGCCCCAGAAAGAAGCCCACATTGTATCAGCTATACTTCCAAAATGGTTTCCTGCGGCATCATAAGCGATTCCACCAAAATCAGCTCCTTTTTCAGCATTGTATGCTTGAGAAAGTAAAGTCTCACCTGTGTAACCATCTACGGTAGCTTCACCGGCTGTTGAAATCCAAACTGCGTTACCCGACATTTTGGTTGGGTAAGCAAAGAACAAGAAAGCTCTTGCTGTTAAAGCTGGATTGAGAATGTTCATTCCTGTTCCACCAAACACTTCTTTACCAATCAAAACTGCGAATGCAGTTGCTACAGCAACCATCCACAAAGGAATTTCTGATGGAAGCACCAATGGAATCAACAAACCAGAAACCAAGTAACCTTCGTTTACAGAGTGATTCTTCATGATTGCGAATAAAAATTCAATCCCCAATCCAACACCGTAAGAAACGATTACGATTGGAAGAACTTTTAATGCTCCGAACAAAAATTTATCCATGAAGCCATCTGCCAAGCCAGTCATTTCACCTAGCGCTAAAAAGTGCTGGTGACCTGTGTTCCACATACCAAAAAGTAATGATGGAACTAAAGCGATAACCACCAAAAACATGGTACGCTTCAGATCGATAGCATCACGTACATGTGTTCCATTGTGCGTTACGTGTCCTGGTGTAAAAGCAAAGGTTTCCAGTGCCTCGAAACCCTTGTAGTATTTCTCTAACTTTCCGCCTTTCTCAAAGTTCGGGCGAATATTGTCGAATATGTTTCTTAAAAATTGCATTTCTAACCTTATTTATTATCCTAATTCTTCTTGAGCTAGATCTAAACCTTCGCGTAGAATTTTTTGAACTTCCATTTTACTTGTACAAGCAAATTCACAAAGCGCCATATCTTCAGGAGCTACTTCATAAATACCAAGGTTTTCCATTTTCTCAAGATCTTTAGTCATAATAGATTTGATCAAGTGAACAGGATAAATATCCATTGGCAAAACACTCTCATACTGGCCAGTCATTACAAATGCTCTGTCTTCACCATTCATGTTTGTGTTTAATTTGAATTTCTTGTTTGGCATCAACCAGCTGAAATATGCTTTTGAAAGCGAAAGCTTGTTGGTATTTGGCGCGAGCCAACCCAAAAATTGAGGCTCACGACCTTCAGGAATTACACTCACAACATCAGCATAAAAACCTAAATAACCGTCTTTAGATACTTGTGTTCCAGTGAGAACATTTCCAGAGATGATTCTGTTATCTCCAGCTTTTATCTGGCCATCAACTATTGAAGCGATGTTAGATCCTACGATGGTGGTGTAATATTTTGGTTTTTCAACTTCTGAACCAGCAAGCGCAATAGTTTTAGAAAAGTCTGCCTTACCAGTAAGCAAGAAGCGACCAATCATTGCAACTGCCTGCGCATTGACTGTCCAAACACGCTCGCCTTTGTTCACTGGATCAATGTGGTGAATTTGAATACCAACATTACCAGCTGGATGCGGACCTGAGAATGTATTTCTCTCAACGCCTTTTGCTTCTTTAAACGTAACGTCTGGAGCAGATTCGCCACGAACATTCAAATGAACTTTCCCTTTTGTAAGTTTCGACAACGCATTTACACCAGCTTGAAAAGCTTCTTTTTGTCCATGCAAAATGAAGTCGTAATCAGCACCAAGCGGAGCACTATCAAAAGCAGATATAAAAATCGCTTTTGGTGTTTCTTGAGGATTAGCAACTACATCATAAGGACGCTGCTTAATGTATGGCCAAAGTCCGCTAGCCATCAAAAGCTCCTTCACCTTCACATCTGATGACAAATCACTCACGTCAAATTGCTCGAAGCTGTTTGCGCCATCCGGAGCAATTTT
>CAZWXC010000158.1:0-6147 GCA_964637935.1 uncultured Flavobacteriales bacterium
AAGATTAGAGGCTCCAATTTTTAGCATCGTATGAAACTTGGGAATCGTGTAGTTGATTTGTGCGTCCATCAAACTATATGTATCTATGTTCCCAGTAAACTGAGGTGATCCCTCAAAGCGAAAACCCTGAATCCATTTATAATTTACACCGAAGCCAAAGTGGCCTGTGTTTATAAATGAAATTTTAATTTCTCTACCAGTTACTCCCACATTAAATTTATTCTTAGGTGTGTTGAAGGCTGGTATTAATGGGTCGTCTTCTCCACTATTTAGTTGGTTGTAGCTGTAATTTCCGTTTAACGCATACACTCTGTTGATGTAATAATTTAAACCAACTGAAATGCCTTGGGTGGTTACCTGACTTTTTGCATTAGAAGCTATTCTGTACACTTCCACATTTCTTGGGTTTAAAAAAGGGTCGATTTCAGTATCGATTCCAAATCGGTAGCCAATAAAATGCTGATACCAACTATAATATGCACTGGCATCTACATAAAGTTTGTCAAAGAAAAAGCCCCTATATCCGAATTCAATCGTTTGAACTTGCTCAGGTCTAATTGGGTCAATACTGTAATATTCAAGTGTATCAGGGTTTTTACTATCCACGAAATTCAGCAAGCTTTCTGTTGTAACTAGAGAGTCAAAACCATTTATGTTTCCTAGAAGAGTTGCACGTCCAACATCATAAAACAGGTATTGATCTGCTAGCGTAGGATTTCTATTGCCAGAAGTAAATGTTCCTCTAATAGTGTGCTTATCATTAGGCAGGTAGACAAGTGAAAAAGCAGGAGAAAATAGATAATCGAAATTTTGATTCTTATCAACTCTGAGAGTAATAGTTGAAATCAGTTTTTCATTGATGAATTTACGTTGCACTCCAGCATAAAACCCGAATTGGTGATTGGTGATTTTTGTAAAACTGGAATCTGTAAAAACAACTCCCGAGTCAGTTGTTAGGCGCTCATAGGTCATGGTGTCTGAAAAAATAGTACCACGGGAGTTTGGAGTATAAATTCGAGCATTCCCACCGATGGTTATTTCAAACTTTTTTGGTCTAAGAATATACTCTCCTTGAATGTTATAGAGAGCAGAACGGTCAAAGAAAGCCGCTCCACCTTGTTGACCTAAAGTTCTTGTTGTGATTTCATTAAATAGAGAGTCGAAACGAGGAGTTCCAGGTTCAAATTTTGGGATTCCACTTGAGCTTTGAAATAATGCAGAATCAGTGTAGTTCACGGTTTCTTGATGAAGTTGTGCTATTAAATCCAGATTATTGTTATACCAAGGAAGGTAGCGATTTGTTGCCCATTCCTCCAAGTCTTCTCCTGTTTGTCGGGTAGGATAGTCGGGAAGAGCACTAATCTTGGGACTTTGAATGAATTTAAAGTAATTAGCGTATTCCGTATTCCAATCTTTTTCTGAGTTCGCAGCTTCTTGAAGGCGTAGGGCGGCAGTAACAATATCATAAGAATTACCAGCGTCTTCATGCGTTGCATAAGCTCTTATAAACCAAGTGTCTTTTTTCTTGAGCTCTAACCTGTTTTGGAAAAATTGGATGTTTTTGAGACTAAAACGATTTTCTCCTTGATAAATGGTAGTGCCATAGCTGTAGCTTGTAGAGGCAATTGCCTCAACATCAGGTTTAAGTCTGTAATGAAAAGCGGCATTTAATTTTAAGTTTTCAGTTTTGTAATCTGCCAAATCAATTTCATCATATCCAGATCTTCTGAAAGACCCAAGACCAGGTAAATTGCGATAATCGATGGGTCTTTCATAGCTGTTATTCGTTACACTAGTTAATTCATCACCATATGTGTTTACAGCATCATAACCTCCTGGATTGTTTTCGTTGAGCGGTGTATCGTCAACAGCTTTTTTATTGGTTGCTTCCCAATCATTTGCTCGCATGTAAAAGATGTTCAATTTGTAGGCAAATTTTTCAACTCCATCTTTGTTTTTAAATACATCGGCCCATCTCACAGCATATTCTTGTAAGTTGCGTTCACCTGTCTTTCAAGAAACAGCTAAGCCTGGAAATAGGAAAGGATCTTTTGTGGTCATATTAATAACCCCGTTAAAAGCTCCAGGACCATAAAAAGCACTGCTTGCGCCAGCTATGATGTCAACCTTCATTACATCTAAATCTGATGATCCAAGAAAGTTTCCGAGCGAGAAGTTTAAACCCGGTGACTGATTGTCAACTCCATCTATCAATTGCAAAGAACGAACGGGTGACGTTGAATTAAAACCGCGTGTATTGATTACTTTAAAGCCCAAACTCGCAGAAGTCATATCAACTCCTTTCATGTTGGCTAAACCTTCGTAAAAATTGCCTGAAGCCACTTCTTTTATCCCGATTACGTCCATTGACTCAACCGTAAGTGGGGCTTGTTTTTGTTTTTCAGAAATACGTTCACCAACCACATCCACCGCATCAAGCATGGCTGCAGATGGCTTCATTTTAATGTCCAGTTTTTGACCTGCGGTTAAAAAAGGTATAGTTTGCGGTTCGAATCCAATAAAGCTTATTACTAAGTTGAAAGGTGGATTTTGGTTTACTGAAAATGAAAATTTACCGTCTAAATCTGTGGTCGTTCCTGTGGTAGTTCTCTCTAAAACTACAGCTGCTCCAATTAAAGCTTCGCCAGTGCTTGGGTCTGTAACCTTGCCTTTAATAGCAGTTTGAGAAAACAATTGAATGCTCAAAAAGAGCATGAAAATAGGGAGTAGGAGTTTGGTCTTCATGTGCTTTTCAATAATAGGTAAGAAATCGATAGCCTCGTAAATTACTATGCGATAACTAGTAATTTATGTGTTTTTGTAGGTCATCTTCACCCTCTTGTCGAATTCTGTAGGATGTTTGAAGCTAAATTGATTTTTCTCATCAGAATACCTGATTTGGGTGAGTACACAGCTTTTCAAATTGAAATATTTTCGAACAAATCTATTCCAATGAAAAACGTCTCCATTTCAGCAAGTAAAGAATCTCAGTTTCTCGCTTTTTCAAGATTTAAGAGTACTCATAGTTTAGGTTTTGAAAATGATCGTTTTAAGCAAGATTTGGCGCTGTACTTTGACGAAAATTGTATAGAAAAGCCAGTGCTGTCAAATTATAGCGTTGAGGTAATTCTTGATTATTTGCGGCAATCTCATGCTTATTATCAAAATGTGCTGATGCCAAGATTGCAAATGGCGATAACCGCATTTGATAAAAATTTTTCTAATCATCCTGCCACCAACGTGTTGAGCATGTTTTATAATAACTACCAGAATGAACTGCTTGAGCATATCGAGTTAGAAGAGAAAAAGCTCTTTCCTTATGCAGAACAGTTGCTGGCTGAAAAGCAGGAATACAATTATTCAATTGCTCAATTCGGAAGAGAACATAATCATGAAATTGAAGATCGGCTTCAAGAGGTTTTAATCACTATCAAAGAACAATTTCCAGAAGTGAAATCAGATTTTTCGTTCAAGGCATTCGAGCATCTGTTAGAACGATTTTCAAATGATTTGGCCATTCATCACTATATTGAAGAAATGGTTTTTATTGAGAAGCTGAGAATTTTAGAGTTGAATCGATGATTTAATCAAAGACCAGCGTCTAAAAAACCATCCATATCTTGATCTTTCGGGTTGTTTTCCCAATTTTTCTTGACCAATTGATATACTCCGTACACCGAGATCAACCCAAGTGGCACGGCTACTAGATTCAACATTTCTCTGGTGTGTCATCAAAAAATCCTGGAGAAACCAATTCAGCAATCATTCCTAAACCAAAGGCAAGAATAAACGCTCCTGCATAGTAGCTGACTACGCCAATTACGGCCCAGCCCCATTTCGATTTTTCATGTAAAATGGCCAAATCATAAAAGTATTTGCCAATAAAGTAGATGAGTAATAAGCCGAGCATGATTTGCTTTTTTAAAATGGTTCAGCCAAAATAGTTAATTATTCACCTTTGCAAATGACTTTTATTGAAAGCTCTGTTGACACTTCTTATGGCAAGATTGCCTTCAAATCTATTGGTGATTATAGAAGTAAAACCACCATTGTTTTTCTGCATGACGCTATAGGATCAGCTTCTATTTGGGGTTCTTTTCCTATGAAGGTTTATGAGGCCACACAACTTCCAGTGCTTGTTTTTGATCGTTTGGGTTATGGTAAAAGTGATGTTGATTTTAAATCAAGAACAGCCGATTATTTACAATATGAAGCAGAAGTCAGAATGCCTGAACTATTTGAAAAGCTCGGGATTATCACACCCATATTGATTGGGCACAGTGATGGTGGCTCGATTGCACTGATTTACGCAGCTAAGTTCGAAACGAAGGCTGTCTTTTCTATGGCAGCGCATATTTATGTTGAGAACGTTACGCTACAAGGAATTATCGATTTTACAACTCAAAAAGACTTTGATGTGACAAAATCAAAGCTGGAAAAACACCATGGTTCAAAGACAGAAAAGTTGATTTCTGCTTGGCGCGATACATGGCTTACAGAAGAGTATCGAACGTGGAATATCGAATCTTATTTACCAAAAATTTCTTGTCCCGTTTTTGCTATTCAAGGAGAAAATGACGAATATTCCACTGCCCAACATTTACTTGATATTCAAAAGGGAATAGGAGAGAATAGCCAAATTAAATTCATAGAAAATTGCGGGCATGTGCCTTACAAGGAAAAGACAGATGAAAGCTTAATGTTGGCTTTGGATTTTATTTCACAAATTGAGTATTAAGGTTAATCATCTATTAACTAACTCCATAAGACGAACCAAATAAAACTTTTACTAACTTTCGACCCACATGCGAAAGTGGTTACGAGTTACTTTGGTTTGCGTCTGTGTTGTGATTGTGCAGCATAGTTTTGCTCAAAGCATATGGTATGCTTCGGGCGGAACTCGGTTATTTTTAGATTCTCTAGCCAAAATTTTTGTTCACGGAAATCTCACGCTCACTGATTCGTCACAAATTCAAAATCTGGGTGAATTACATGTGAAAGGCGATGTGCTGAATGATAGCGAAAATGATTTTTTCGCTTCTGATGCTGGGTTAATGGTCTTTTATGGGTCAAGTTCTCAATCTTTTTCGGGTGATTTTAACTTTCATGATTTAAAGATTGACAATACTTCAGGTGTGGTGCAATCTTCCGGAATTGCTAGTCTGACTTCTACATTAAACCTGGTTTCGGGAACACTCACCAGCAACGATTCATTTTACCTCAAGTCAGATTCGAACCAAACGGCCTACGTAGCAGAAACCACGGGTGGAACAACGGCTGGTGATTTCATAGTAGAGCGATACATTCACACAGGAATCAACAATTGGCGTATGATTGCCGCTCCAGTTCAGTCTGCCACATTGCAAGATTGGGTCGATGATTTTTATACTTCGGGTTATGCAGGCTCTCAATACCCAAGTTTTTCTTTTATAAGCCAAGTATTTTATGATGAAACTTTGTCTGGAGAATTTAATAGTGGCTATGTAGAAGCTACGAATGCCACAAATACAGTAAATGCAGGTGAAGGTGTTTGGTCTTATTTAGGGCCGCTGCCACTCACATTTGATGCGGTTGGACCATTGGTTCATGGCACGTTTGATTTTGGTGTAACCAACACTGCAGGTGGCTCAGGAAGCGATCATGATGGTTGGAATTTACTCGGAAATCCTTACGCAAGTACCATCGATTGGGACGCTGCGGGCTGGACAAAAACCAATGTAAACGATGCCATTTATATCTGGGATGGCGAAGCAGGTCAGTTCAGAAGTTATGTAAATGGAGTGGGCACAAATGGTGGAAATTCATTAATCCCAAGTTCGCAAGCGTTTTATGTTCAAACCAATGCTTCATTGCCAGTGCTTCAGTGCACCGAAGCGGTAAAGTCAACCACAGACGAGCCGTTTATTTATAAATCAGAACCACAACAATTTGTTCGATTCAAATTAAGTGTTGAAGGCTATCAAGACGAAACCGTTGTGCGCTTCAATGATCAAGCAACCCAAGCTTTTGATGGTAGTTATGATGCAGGTAAAACGGCAAACCAAGAAACCTATTCGCCAAGCTTGTTTACCACTTTTGACTCGCTTGCATTCAGCATAAACACCATTCCACTTGACGATGAAATTGAAATTCCGATTCATTTTCGAG
>CAZWXC010000159.1:0-6104 GCA_964637935.1 uncultured Flavobacteriales bacterium
TATTGAACAAATTACCATTCACTCCACGCAAATCCAAATCATAACCATCAAGATTGTAGATTTTAGTGAAGTTAGAATTAGCAGCAACCAGTTCCTCTATTTTAAAAACCTGACCATTTTTGGTGGCAGAAAGCACATTATAAGTAAAAAGCACAGGTTTATCTACAGTGTTTGAAAGTTTGATTTTAACACTTGCTGATCTCAGTTTTGCAAACTTCAATTTAGCACCAGCAATTTTGTAAGTTGTTTTAATAGTATCGCCATAAAAAGGCACACCGGGCGGAAATGAAAGGCCGCTTACTGGAACCACAAATTCTTCGGTAACAGATGTATCTGGAATTCCGATCAAATCTTCTAAACCCAGACTAAAAACGGTGTCTTCGAAAAACACATGTAGTGTATCTGTTCCAGTTAATTGCAGCTTATCATCACCAGCATAATCATTCAAGCTTAGCGATCCATAGGCAAGCGGAGCTAATAAATCAGCTTCGTATGGCGCAAGCTCAAGAGAATCGTTGCAGCCATTAATCAGCAAAAAACCAGCAAAAACAGAAAATAATTTGATCTTAATTTTCATAAGTGAAGAAGCCCAAAGATGTTAAAAAATATCATGTTTTGCTTATTAGACGAAGATCATGTTAAGAAGAAGGATATTCGGAAAATGATACTGTAATTTTGCGTTTCGGATTTTGTTGAGGAACCATGCGTAGTACTAAGTTTTTTGTGAGTTGGATTGTGAGTAGCATCAGCATGTTTGGGCTGTCGTATGCTTGGCATGCGGTCGTTTTAAACGACTTTGCGCGTATCTCATATCCAAAAGATATTTTCTTGATTGTTGCAGCCTTTGTTTATTTGGGAATCGGGCTTTTAATAACCATTGCTGCATACCTACTTAAAAAGCATTTCGATTCATACAAATACGGCATTTTAGGCGGAGCAACCATTGGCGTTTTTATCTACGCCATCGCCTTTTTGTTTGGCGTAAGCTTCAACTCTATCATCGATTTAAAAATGATCGCTTTTGATCTAACATGGCAAACTTTTGAGCAAGCCTCTGGAGGCTTAATATGCGCTTGGACTTTTAGATTGATGACCCTTAGAGAGCGAAGATTAAGCTTCTAAAACCTGAAGCTGACTTAGTTTTCGGTAAACACCATTTTCTACTTTCAACAATTCTTCATGCGTGCCACTTTCGGTAATTACACCATGCTCAAGCACAACAATTTTATTTGCCTTTTTGATGGTGCTAAGTCTGTGAGCAATGATTATGCTTGTTCTATTTAGCATTAATGTGTCAAGTGCTTCTTGCACCAATCGCTCGCTTTCAGCGTCAAGCGAAGAAGTGGCTTCATCTAAGATTAAAATCTTCGGATCTTTTAATATGGCGCGGGCGATAGCAATGCGCTGGCGCTGCCCGCCAGATAATTGAATGCCTCGCTCGCCAACGGTTGTATCAAATCCTTCTGGGAAGCTTTGAATAAACTCAAGCGCATTCGCCTTTTGTGCTGCTACCAATATCTCTGTTTCGCTGGCAGTTGGTTTACCGTAAGCAATATTTTCTCTAATACTACCTCCAAAAAGCAATACTTCTTGTGGCACCAAAGCCATTTGACTTCTAAGTGATGTTAATTCGAAGCTATTGGCGTTTTTATTGTCAAACGTTATCTCACCAGCATCAGGTTCGTAAAATCTTAAAATCAACGAAGCTAAGGTTGATTTTCCAGCTCCACTGCTTCCAACAATTGCAACTCTTTCACCCGCTGGTATGGTCAACGAAAGTCCAGTCAATACGGGCTTATCTTTTCGTGATGGATAGGCAAAATGAACATCTTTAAATTCGATATCACCTTTTAGGTTAAGATCATTGTTTGCACGCTCGCTATTGATTTGCTCGGCTGTTTCTTCCATCAAATCAAAAAGATTCTCTGTAGCGCCTACAGCTTTTTGTACGCGACCAAAAATATCAGCAACACCACCAATGGATCCACCCACAAAAACGGAATACAATAAAAATGAAGTAAATACATCTAAGCCAATTGCGCCTTCATTACGCAATTTCACACCGTACCAAATCACTAAAACAATAGCACCAAACAAACCGAAGATGATAAACGAAGCAAAAGCCCCACGCCATTTTGCGCCTTTCATAGCAACCAATCTAGCGCGCTCTACAACGGTTGCATAACGCGCAATTTCAAAAAACTCATTGGCGTAAGATTTCACACTTTGCACACCTTGAAGTGTTTCATCCACTACAATTTGGGCTTGCGCCAATTCATCCTGCGTTTTCTTAGATAATCCTCGGATAAATTTCCCAAAGAAAAATGCAGCCAGCATCATTACCGGAAGTGAAACCAACATAACGAAAGTGAGCTCTGCGCTGTAAAAAAACAATAACGAAACACCTACTACTATGATCACAATTTGACGAACCAACTCGGCAAGCGTAGTCATAAAGGTTTCTTGAAGTTGACCAATATCGTTTGACACTCTGCTGTTTAATTCACCAACTCGTTGAGCCGAAAAAAATGTCATCGGCAATTTAATCAAATGTGCATATACATCTTTTCTGATGTTAGCAATAGCTCTTTCAGTTACATCAGCAAATAGATAAATTCTGAAGAACGAGAAAAGAGCCTGTAATCCAAATGCAGCAAGCAGCAGAAGCGCCACTTGATTTATATTCTCTAAGCTGAAGAACGCATCGATTGGACTATCTTTTACTTCTTCACCACCAATCAATCGGCCAAGCAAACCTGGAAACACCATAAATGTGGCAGATGAAAGGAATAAAAAAATGAGTCCTAATGTAAACTTGAACTTATATGGTAATACATATTGAAAAATCCTCAACGATCGCTTCAGCGCTGCTTTTGACAGCTTCTTACCTTTATCTTTTTCCATATCGGCCGCAAAAGTCTGAAAAGAAATCGGAGCAATTCATAAGAACGTTGTTTACTTCAATATTGAGTAAGACACATCATACTTTTATATTTGTGCAACAAAGGGCAAAAAGCTTCGTAATTGAGGCTCATTACAACATTTTAAACACACGAAAATGGTTAATTCTTTTTGGGATGAAGAATGGCGCGAGATTGATTTAGGAGAAGATAAACTCAGATACAATTATGCTATTTCAAATTATGGCCGCTTGGTAAGCTATACTGATTTGAAAGAAAACGGAAAATTACTCAAGGGCAGCATTGTAGATGGATATCCTGTTTTTAGATACAAGCAGTTTTTCAAAACGGAAAACGGCACTACGATTAAAAACAAGCAGATTTTTGTTCACAAACTGGTAGCCATGTATTTTGGCGAAGCTGATTCTGAAGAAGATTCTTTTGTTATTCATAAAGATTACAATAAACTCAACAATCACATTAACAACTTAGCCTGGGCAAGCAAGCGCGAGATGGAGCTTCACCAACAGAAGAATCCAAATGTGCTGAGCGCAAGAGAAAAGCGAAAAGAGAACAAACCTTATAAGGGTCATAAACTTACTGCTACACAAGTGAAGCGATTGAAGAAAAAGATATTTGATCCGAAAAGAAAAACACGCTTGAAAATTTTGGCCAAGCAGTTTGGCATTTCAGAAATGCAGCTCTACAGAATTAAGTCTGGTGAAAACTGGGGACACGTTTCTGCGGAAGACTAAAATGTGTCAAATCAGAATAAAAAAAGCCCGCTAAGAATGTTCTTAGCGGGCTTCGTTTTTTTATGAATACCAAACTACTCCTTTTCAGGCAGGTCGGTTTCAGTGGCTTCAGTCACGTCACTTTTTGGTCCAATTCCAGCAAGGGATTCGCCTTTTAAAAAGTTTGGCAACTGCATTCCTGCCATGCTAAACATGTCTTGAAGTGGTGGCACCGATTGATACAAGCCGCTAATAAAGTTTGAAGTTGACGTTTTACCATCAGCATTGCCGCCATTGCCACCGTCCCACACGGTGATTTTATCAATCTTAATGTTCTGAATGGCTTCTGATTGCAACTTAACAATTTCTTCCAATTTATCGGCTATCAAAAGCATCACAGCATCTTGACTATTGTTTCCAGCAGCTTTCACAATCTCTTCGAAACCGCTTGCCTGCTTGGTCAATACTTCAAAAATACCTTGTGCTTCTGCTTGCTTCTTCAACAATACAGCATCTGCTTCACCTTTAGCAATTCTTCTTATTCTTTCTGCCTCAGCTTCCGCATCAATTTCTACTCGCTTTCGCTGAATTTCTGCTGGAACCACAATATCCGCTTCACGCGAAGCTCTTTCTCTTTCAGCACGCTCAAGTTCAGCATTTCGCTCAGCCATGTAAGCTTCTTGCAACGATTTTGCTTCGGCAATTTTTTCGGCCATAACCGCATTTTTGGTTGCTTCAGCTTCTTGTTGTCTTCTCAAAGAGTCTGATTGAGCAATATCAATCTTAGCCTTGTTCTCCCCTTCTACAGCGCGCGCATTGGCTTCAGAAACTTCAATTCTTTGCAATTTCAGTGCTTCGGCTTGACCAATGCTTGCTCTAGATGCTGCTTCGGCTTCACCCACACTTGCCAACGAATTTGCTTCAGAGGTTTTAATACGTTCATTTTGATTTGCCGCTGCTTCACCAATTTTTGCCTCAGCTAATGCTGCAGAAACTTGCACACGCTCATCTTGATTGGCTCTAGCTTCACCAATGCTACCATCACGGTTTTTCTCGGCAACTGATTGACGCGCATCGTTTATTGCCTTTGCAGCAGCTTCTTTACCCAATGCTTCGATGTAGCCACTTTCATCTTTGATATCCGTAACGTTTACGTTGATCAATTTCAAACCAATCTTTTTCAATTCAGCCTCCACATTGTTAGCCACATTGCTCAAAAACTTATCGCGGTTGCTGTTGATTTCTTCAATATCCATAGTAGCAACAACCAATCGCAACTGACCAAAAATGATGTCAATAGCCAAATCGTGAATCGATTGTTTATCAAGCCCAAGTAAACGCTCAGCAGCATTTTCCATGATGCCCGGCTCGGTAGAAACACCAACCGTAAATCTTGAAGGCACATCCACACGGATGTTTTGTCTACTCAAAGCTTTGGTAAGATTTACCTCAATGGAAAGCGGTCTTAAATCAAGAAAAGCAAAATCTTGAAAAATAGGAAGTACGAACGCGGCTCCACCATGAATACACTTGGCACTGCGCCCGTCTTTGTCTTTGCTTACCTTACCGTAAACCACCAAGATTCTATCTGATGGACAACGCTTGTATCGCGCAAGCAGAGAGTAGAAAATAATTACGACAAACAGGACCGCTAAAATGATCCCAATTACTACATAGTTCATATGATTATAGATTATTTAGATACTAAAAGAATAGAGTCGTTTACCGTGTCAACCACCTTCACCAAGGTGCCACGTGCAAGGTCTTCTTCGCTGTCGCTGATGGCATCCATCTCGCGCAACGAACCTTGAAGTTTGATTTGAATTTTACCAATACCACCACGTTTTGCAGGAATAGTGAGGTAAACTTCGCCATAAGAATTCACCGCTTGGTTTATTCTCAATGTGCCACTTTCTACCATATTACTCATGAAGTAAAATAGGTATGCCATGATCACCATCATGATTAAACCACACACTATGCTTACAGCCAACGTGGCAAATCCACCCAACCCTAATTCAATGCATGCAAGTCCGCTCCAACTAAAAACTGTGAAAAAGCCCACCATGTTTTTCACTGTAAAAAACTGAACTCCCATGCCTCCATCCGCATCTGCATCAAGTTCCACATCTGCATCAGCGTCTGCATCGCCACCAAGTAGCGTCATCAATAAAATAATGGCAAAAGCAATAGAAGATAGAAAAGCAGTAATCCAATACACTTGTTGAAGCGTATTTTGTGCGTCCCACCAAAGGTTCAAATCAAATAGTAGCATGAGTAGTGTGTTAGTAGGTTGTAAAATTAACCTACCGACCTTACCACACAAGGAAAATCGCATTTTGTGAAAAACTTATGTCTTCCATATCCATTCTCCTCCACTTTATATTTGCTTTATGAATTCATTCAAAACACTTTTTGTCATTGTAGCCTTGATAATGACCTGTGCAGCTGCTAAAAGTCAAGCTATTGA
>CAZWXC010000160.1:0-6100 GCA_964637935.1 uncultured Flavobacteriales bacterium
AATATCTTATTAAAAGGATAAACAATAATCACCTCTTCCATTTCAGGCGCTATGTCTGGAATAGGATCACCGCTATGCAGGTGTTTGGTCAAAAATCGATTGATGTTTTCAAAGCCTTTATTGCTTTTGGCAATAGCTACAAACTGCTGCTGTACTCCGTTTCTAAAATCTACACCAGGAATAACTTTTATACCGTGCTTCTGCCCTAGCCGAATGGCATCTAAGCAAGCCGAGGTATTGTTGATATCTGTAATGCACACGCTGTCATATCCCCACTCAAGACATTGCTTGATAAGGTTTTCGGGTTTCCATGTGCCGAACTTTAAGGAGTAATATGTGTGGGTGTTTAGGAGCACTTTTTTAGCTATCAGCTATCAGTTTGTTGTAGGTAGTCATCCCCTCTTTGAGAGGGGATAGAATTCTTGGTTTTCGTGAAGCGAAAGCCTTAGAAATTCTTGGGGTGTGTTTGACTTAATTATTATTACACACCCCGTCCCGATTTCATTGGGGCACTCCTCTTTTTAGAGGGGATGATGGCCCCTATTCAGCTTTCTCTTTCCTTAAACCTTAAAACATAATCCTCCAAAACACGCATAACATCATCTATCTGAAATCGAACTTGTGTTTCTGTAAATCTCAACACAGTGATATCGTATTCTTTTATCGCCTTCTCTTTTTGAGCATCTTTTAGCTGTACTTCAGATCTGTTATGGCTATTCCCATCAAGCTCGATTACCAAGCTTAATGAACCTGAGTAAAAGTCAACTATGTAATTAAGTAATGGTTTTTGCCTGTGGAAATCATACCCCATCAACTGCCTATTTCTAAGCTTTTTCCAAAGTATTACTTCACCAAGCGTGGAATTATTCCTTAATTCTTTGGCTAGTTCCTTAAGTTTTGGATCATATGGTATAAGTCTCTTTTTCATGAGAAAAAATTAAATTATTCAACACACCCCGTCTTCTGATTCTTATTGGAATCAGAATCCACCCCTCTCATTAGAGGGGATGATTTCAAATTAGCGTCTCAACCTAATTATGGCACAAACAAACTATGGCTGGATGTAATGTATTTACATTGATTGTAAATATTTATAATGTACACACCCCGTCCCGATTTCATCGGGACACCCCTCTTATTAGAGGGGATGGCTTCGATTCAACATTTTGCATAAAATCAAGGACACCAATTACCAATCGCTAACTACTAACAACCGGCCTACGACCTTCGATTCGCCAACAACATCGGTGCTTTGCCATCAAATGGATTGCTGCGGCTGATGGTGCGCGCACCAATGCCCGAAGCGCGCATTACAGATCGGTCGCCAAAGCGCTCGCGAATCTTATCCATGGCTTGATAGAGGTTGATGTATTCTTCGCTGTCTTCAAACAAATTGATTTGGTAACCACCGCCCACCAAATGGCTAAAACGCACGCCAATTAAGCGAACAAGCAATCTTCTATTGTATGCTTTCGCGAAAAGCTCCATCACTTTTTCTATCAAAATATGATCAGCAGATGTGTATGGAATGCGCGCCTGAAGGGTTTGCGTTTGAAAGTCTGAATAGCGAACCTTTACGGTAACACAGCCCGTTAGCTTTTTGCCTCGTCTTAGCTGAAAAGCCAGGTTTTCGGCCATAGCCAGCATAATGCCTTTTAGCTTGATTACGTCTGTAGTGTCACGGTCAAACGTGCGTTCGGTGCTTATGCTCTTGCGCTCGTTGTAAGCCACCACAGGACTATTATCAATTCCGTTGGCCTTTTTCCAAATCATCTCGCCATTTTGCCCAAGCACTTGCATCATCATTTCTTGCGGCATTTCTTGCACGGTCTTAATGCGCTGAATACCCAAATTGCGCAGTGTTTGGTAAGTCTTCTCGCCTACCATGGGTATTTTTCGTACAGAAAGTGGCGCTAAAAAATGCCTCTCTTCGCCATGCATAATCTGTAGCTGATTATTTGGCTTGGCCTCACCTGTGGCCACTTTAGACACGGTTTTGTTGATCGATAACCCAAACGAATTGGGCAATCCGGTTTCCTTAATAATACGCTGACGCAACTCGCCCGCCATTTTAGCGCAACCAAAAAAGCGATCCATACCCGTGAGGTCGGCATAAAACTCATCGATAGATGTTTTTTCAAGCACAGGCAGACTCTCTTGCATGATTTCGGTAACCATGTCGCTGTATTTAGAATACGTGCCGCTATTGCCTTTAATGACAATGGCTTCAGGGCAAAGCTCGCGCGCCATACGCATTGGCATGGCTGAGTGTATACCAAATGCACGGGCTTCGTAACTACAAGATGCCACCACTCCACGGTCTGTTGTGCCGCCAATAAGTACAGGCCTATTATTGAGCCTACTGTCTAGCAAACGCTCTACCGACACAAAAAACGAGTCAAGATCGAGGTGCAAAATGTGTTTTTGATGTGCTTGTGAATTCATAATCAGTATTTAAAGTAATTACGATTACTAAAAATCGTAGTATGCTAAAATATAATTAGCTAATATTTTTAGCAAGCTAATTTTATCAACACTTAAAACTAATTTGAAAACCCACGCTAAACCTTGTTATAGACTTTGTAAATAGCCCATAATCATAAATAGATGTAGATACACAAAACCATTCGCTACAAAAACACGTATTTTGCAACAACGAGCGCCAAACAAAACGAGATTGAGAATTTTAAAACCACTTATCATCACCCTAGTGATGCTGCATATATTTTGTGCTAAAACATATGCACAGCCTTTTCAAAACGATGGCTACATCCATTTAGGAGAAAACGCATTTATAGCCGAGGATACCAACAATAGTTGGAAATACATCAATGTAAAATTAGGCAAATACGATAGTCTATTTACTATCACAGAGCAAGAGGTAACCAATATAAACTTTACTACTTCGAGTTATTGGATGAAAAACACTTTCAAAAATGAAAGTGTAGAAAGTCAATTTTTTCTTGAATGTGCGCGGCCCATTACCAATGAAGTAGATCTTTATGTGATAAATGAACAGGGAGAACTGACACAAATTCAAACTTCGGGAGATGATATTCCATATGAAACCAGGCCAGTAAGGCATCGCAGAATACTATTTCAAGTAACAGTGCAGCCAGAAGAGGAAGTTACATTTTTGGTAAAAATGCGAAGCGATGGAGAAGTAATGAACGCTCAAATGAAGCTCTGGAAAATAGAATCGTTCAGCGCTTTTAGCCAAAGAGAAAATCAATATCTAGGCTTATACTATGGTTTATTGGGGACGGTTTTGATCATCTTCGGTTTTATTGCGTATGTGATGAAACAGAGAGTTTACACCTACTATGTGTTTTATATTTTCAGCTTAATATTCATGCAATCGTCACTAGATGGTGTAGCTTTTCAAAACTTCTGGCCCTTATTGCCTTGGATGGCAAATCATTCTGTGCTGTTTTTTTCATCTACCTCTGTTTGGTTAATGATGCTGTATGCTGGTAAGTTCTTGGAACTAAATAAAATGCCAAAAGCTTACAAAATCACTTATTATGTATTGAATGTGCTCGTTGCCATTTGCACATTCACAGCAATAACCAGCGGCATTACCTACGAACTAACCTTTCCGGCAATCAATGGTGTTTCACTCTTAGTACTGCTTTTTATAATAATTGGCATTATTTGGAAAGGATTTGCTGGCCAAAAAGTCAACTTATTATTTGCACTTGCTTTCATAAGTGTATTAAATGGTGGGATATTATTTATTGCTGGAAACCTTGGGTTATACTTTAATGAGTTTTTGAGTGAAAATGCGATCAAACTAGGCTCGGCTGCTGAAGTAATCTTTTTATCAATGGCAATGGCAGGCAGATATCGTCAGATTCAAGTAGAAAAAGAAGAGGCCCAAAAAGAATCTTACTTGCACCTAGAAGCGATTAATAAAATCACAAAAAATCAGAAAGAAAGACTAGAGAAAATTGTTGTAAGGCGAACGTCAGAAATAAGAAAAGCTAATCAGCAGCTTGAAGAAAAAAACAAAGAAATCATAGATAGTATAAACTATGCAAAGCGCATCCAAGAAGCCATTTTACCATCTATGCATACGTTTTTTGAGTATTTACCTAGCTCTTTTGTCACATACTTACCAAAAGATATTGTTGCTGGAGATTTTTACTGGATGGAAAAAGTACAACATCCAGAAAACCCAAATGAATCGATCATATTATTTGCAGCAGCAGATTGTACCGGACATGGCGTGCCTGGTGCAATGGTAAGTGTAGTTTGCAGCAATGCACTCAACAGAGCAGTGAGGGAATATGGAATCATAAAACCAAACTTGATACTTGATAAAGTAGCTAAGTTGGTAGAAGAAACATTTGCTAAAAGCGACTTAGAGGTAAAAGACGGAATGGACATTTCGCTTTGTGCATACTATCCTGAGCAAAAACTACTTGAATGGTCTGGTGCGAACAATCCACTATATATAGTAACTCCAGAAAAAGCACAAGTAGATGTGGACCGAGAAATGGTAGGCGAAACCCACTTACCTAATTTATTTGAAATAAAAGCTGACAAACAACCTATAGGTAAGTTTTCTTATCGGACTCCTTTCACCTTACACCAAATACCACTTAACGAAGGCGATATTTTCTATTCATTTACCGATGGGTTTGCAGATCAGTTTGGCGGTGATAAGGGTAAAAAATACAAGACCAAAAATATGAAAGAGTTTTTGCGCAGTATTTACAATTTGCCCATTGATGAACAAGGAGAACTAATCAAACGAGAATTCAACAATTGGAGAGGCGATTTAGAACAGATTGATGATGTATGTGTGATTGGAGTTAGAGCATAAGATTATAACCCAAAATTTGCTAGTTTAGGTTAGGTTGATAATACCTATTCCAAAAGTTTAAAATTTACTGTCTTTGGGTTAATGATTATAAAAAATTCGATTTGTCAAATTTCACTTGTCGCTCTAAAAGAAAATTATCTCTTTCCGAATCAGGTTATTAATTGGGAATTATTACACTTTTGCTCTACAAATGCTATAGCTATTGCAACAGACACGTATAATAAACATCAATTAAAGTAATCTATCAAATACTAAAGTTTGTTTTTAGAAATGCGTTCATTCACCTTATAATTAATAAGACCAATGTTTTCATCTTTCAAATCGCTGTTATTCTTATCTGTAGTGCTGATATCCAGTTCGTTTCAAGATGTTGAAACTGGCAGTATTTACATGACTAAATCAGGATATATCAAATTCACTTCTGAAGCTCCTTTGGAAACAATTGAAGCAGAAAACAACAACGTATCAGCGGTCATCGATATTTCAAAAAAGCAGCTTGCATTTAAAGTTCCAATCACAAGTTTTCTAGGATTCAACAGTCCGCTTCAGCAAGAACATTTCAATGAAAACTATATGGAAGTTGATGCATATCCTCAAGCCACATTCACAGGTAAAATAATCGAGGATGTTGATTTTAATACAAACGGAACTTATAAAGTCAGAACTAAAGGCATGCTTAATATACATGGAAGTGAAAAAGAGCGAATTATTGCTGGCATGGTAAAAGTGAATGGTGACAAAATAACGGTCACTTCAAATTTTGATGTTCCTCTTTCTGATCACGACATAAGCATTCCTAAAATTGTCAATCAAAAAATTGCCGATATCATTCAAGTTGAAATCAAATCCGATTTAGTTCGGAAATAGTAAATCGAGAAACTTTTGATAAAATTTTGGTCGAAAATAGTTGCCATAGGAATTGCCCTCTTACTTGTTTCTAATACTGGTAATGGCCAATCTCCCGTTTTCAGAACACATAAATTCGGAAAAACCAAGAACATACCTAAGGTCAATTGTGTTGGTTCGGATCAAAACAACAACATTTATTTTGGTACAGATCAGGGTCTTATTTATTATAATGGAATAGATTATTCCACAATTGAGTTACCCGATAGCATTTCAAACGAAAAGATCAGTTCTATCGCAGTTGGAAATGAAATCACATGGATTGGGACAAACTCGGGTAAAATTCTTACCCTGAAAAACAATAAAATAGGCCTTTTTGAACACCAAGAGTTTGAACCTTCGGCTAAAATTTCCGCTATTCTTCTT
>CAZWXC010000161.1:0-6080 GCA_964637935.1 uncultured Flavobacteriales bacterium
ATTAATTGTTAAGTTAAGCGTTACTACAGAATCACAATTTGCGGCATTTGTCAATGTTGCAGTGTAGGTTCCAGTTGCAGTGTAGGTTATTGAATTAGCTGGCCAAGTGTAAGAATCACAGGCTACTTCTGTTTGCGAACTAGTATTATTATTGATAGAAAGGTTTAGAGTAATTACTGAATCACAATTAGCTGCATTTGTCAGCGTGGTTGTATATAACCCTGAGGAAGTATAAGTCGTTGAGTTTGCAGGCCATGTGTATGAATCGCAAGCTACTTCAGTTTGAGACTCAGTGGTACTTGAGTTGACGGTCAAGTTGAGCGTTACCACAGAATCACAATTGGCTGCATTTGTCAGCGTGGTTGTATACAATCCTGAGGAAGTATAAGTCGTTGAGTTTGCGGGCCAGGTGTAAGTATCGCAAGCTACTTCAGTTTGAGACCCTGTAGTACTTGAGTTGACGGTCAAGTTGAGCGTTACCACCGAGTCACAATTCGCAGCATTCGTCAATGTTGTGGTATAAGTTCCTGTAGAAGTATAGCTAGTTGAATTAGCAGGCCAAGTGTAAGAATCACAAGCTACCTCGGATTGTGAACCCGTATTGCTTGAGTTGATGGTCAAGTTGAGTGTCACCACCGAATCACACCCTCCTGCATTGGTTAATGTTGTTGCATAAACTCCAGATGATGTATAAGTCGTGGAGTTTGCCGGCCAGGTATAACTAGAGCAGACAGTCTCTGTTTGTGACCCGCTTGTAGGAATGCAGGGTGGTGCAAACGCTGCCATACCCTTTCTGTTTTGCCCATCAACAGTTGTGAAATTTCCTCCGATAATCACATTATCGCCCGACACCGTGATTACCTCTACCCATTGGTTGTTAAGAATTGGATTCCAAGCCGTAGCATTCCCAGTTGAGTCATTAATGGCTACTATGTGGTTTCTGGATAGTCCTCCAACGTATTCAAAAAGTCCTCCAGCATAAACGATGCTGTCTGACACAGCGATGGAGTATACTTGTTTGTTCGTATTTGGGTTCCAAGCTGTAGCATTTCCAGTTGTGGCATGAATAGCAGCAATTCTATTTCTGGATTGACCTCCAATGTTGGTAAAACCTCCCCCAACGTATACAACGCTATCCGAAACAGTAATTGCTCGTACCGTATTGTTTGCATTAGGGTTCCAAGCCGCAATATTTCCAGTCGTTGCAGCAAAAGCAGCAATTCTATTTCTAGATTGCCCTCCAATATTGGTAAAACCTCCCCCAACGTATACTATGCTGTCCGACACTGTGATTGCTCCCACCCCACCGTTTGCATTAGGGTTCCAAGCGGTAGCATTTCCAGTTGCTGTATCTATGGTCGCAATATAGTTTCTAGATTGTCCTCCAATATTCGTAAACTCTCCCCCAGCATAAACGGTACTGTCTAATATTGCGATTGAATTGACCCAATTGCTTGCGTTCGGATTCCAAGCGGTAGCATTTCCAGTAGCGACATCAATAGCAGCAATTCTATTTCTAGATTGCCCACCAATGGAGGTAAACCTTCCCCCAGCATACACGGTGCTATCAGACACTGCTATGGTTTCGACCCGGTCATTCGCATTCGGATTCCAGGCTGTTACCACACCAGTTGCGGCATCAATAGCAGCGATTTTATTTCTAGATTGCACTGCAATGTTGGAAAAATATCCTCCGGCATATACCTTATTGCCGAACACAGCGATAGAGAAGATATGGCTGTTTGAATTCGGATTCCATGCCGTAGGAGCCCCAGTTGTAGCATCAATAGCCGCAATTCTGTTTCTAGATAATCCACCAATGCTGGTAAATTCTCCTCCCAAATAGATGTTGCTGCCCGACACTGCAATTGACTTGACATGGTTGTTTGCATTAGGATTCCATGAAGTAGGAGCCCCAGTTGTGGCATGAATAGCCGCAATTCTATTTCTAGATAATCCACCAATGCTGGTAAACTCACCCCCCGCATACACTATGCTGTCCGACACAACGATTGAATTTACAATAGAGCCTGCATTCGGATTCCAAGCCGTAACACTTCCAGTAGAGGCATCAATAGCTGCAATTCGACTTCTGTAATTCCCACCCATAATGGCAAAGTCCCCACCAGCATAGACGGTGCTACCTGACACTTCAATTGAGTAGACATAGCTGTTCGCACTCGGATTCCAAGCCGTAACATTTCCAGTAGAGGCATCAATAGCTGCGATGTTATATCTGGTTTGCCCTCCTATGGTGTTAAATTGTCCCCCAACATAAACTGTGTCACCATCCACCTTAATTGTCCGCACGGTGCCATTAATATTCGGATTCCAAGCTGTAGCAATTCCAGAGTTGACATCAATGGCCGCGATGTTATTTCTAGATTGTCCATTGATGGTAGTAAACGTTCCCCCAACGTAAACAGTGCTGTCCGATACTTCAATTGAGTAAACATAACCGATACCGGCACCTGGACTCCATGCCGTTACCTCACCCATGGCATTGATGTGAGCAAGCCTGCCACGAACACTGTCTCCGACCATGTTAAACTGGCCACCGATGTACCAGCCTCCGTTTCCGTCCGAAGTCGAAGTAAGTACTGCTCCGCTAGGTCTTGCACGAGAAAAATCCGGAAAGCCTGTAGCTGAATCTATTTGTGTGCCAAAGGGCTGATAAGGCCCAATTTCTGTAAAGTCCCCACCGATATAAACGATGCCATTGTCTTCAACAATAGTCTTAACAGATCCATCAGGCTGCCACCAATGTTCTTGCAGCTCTAAACCCTGGCTTTTTAGGCCAGCACTTGATAGTAAAAAAGAGAAGAAGAAAAATAACTTTAAAAGGCCAAGGATGGTAGTAGTATTGTTGCGCATGAAAAGATGCTTATAGTTAATCCAAAACTACAAAAGACGCTTTAGTTATGCTCAAAAAGATTTACAGACTCCAACTCTTGATAGTTCGCAAACTAATCGTGCTAAAATGAATTTTTCACCCTAATATTTCACACAAACATTCTTAGGTTCGGTAAAAAACTGCAACGCTTCAAAGCCGCTTTCGCGGCCTACGCCAGAGCTTTTTACCCCAAAAAACCAAACAGCCAAAGCGGGATAATTCGGCCATAACCCACTTCCATCATGTCGGCTGCTACGTAGCCGTTGGTTTCACCTTTCAGTTGGCTTAGGTTTTTGTTCTTGCCTCCTACTTCAAAAAGGTATTCATTGTCAATCATAAAGTCACCTTTTGGTGAGCTATTTAGGGCATGATTTCTTAATAACTGCTGCATAAAGAAGGTTTCGCGCTCGTTGCCTTCGTTCATGTTTGTTGCATTGATGGCATAGATCAAGTTGGTGTTTCCCAAGTAGATTTTTTCAGGTTTTCGCAAAATATTGTCTCCGCCACCACTTGCATAAAGCGGAGCAATAAGTTGCGCATCTTTCAGGTAATTAATCAGCATCAATACCGTGTTTCGGCTCGCTTTGATGTGCTCGCTAAGCTTGGTAATGTTTGGCTTAAAAGGCACTGAACCCGCAATCACAAACAGCAATTGCTTTAGCTTGTGCACCGTTTCTATATTAATGTCGTGTATCGAAACCAAATCGGTGTCAATCACCATGTTTATTACTTGAGCCAATCGCTGGTGGTAGCTGCTTTCGTTTTCCTTGTAAAAAGGAAAAAAGCCGTGCTCCAAGTATTTTTTGAAGTGTACAATTGGCTTGATCTGATTTGTAATGCTTAGTGCAATTTCTTTGTGATTATTTCTAATGTCATCTAACGAAAAGGTTTCGGTTGCGCTCAGGGTCTGATTAAAAATCAAATATTCTCTGAAAGTCAACCCGTTCAAATCATAGATCAATGCTCTGCGGCTTAAGTCGGCTTGGCCTTTCAGCATTTGTAAGATGGACGAGCCTGTAAACACCACCTTCAATTCTGGCAGTTCATCATAAATCATTTTCAGCTCAACCGACCAGTTTGGGTATTTGTGTACTTCGTCCACAAATAAATACTTGCCGCCCATCAGCATAAATTCTTCCGCAAGTTCAAACAGATTGTGTTCGTAGAAATAGAGGTTATCTAGCGTTACGTACAGCGCTTCGTCTGTGTTTTTGATATCTCTTTTTATGTGCTGAAGTAGTAAGGTGGTTTTGCCAACACCTCGTGCGCCTTTTATACCAATCATTCTGTCGTTCCATGGTATGGAATCAATGTCTGCTCGCACAAAATCAAGGTTGGTGTTTTTGACTCTACGCTCATAAAGACGCACTAAACTTCCAAAATCTGCTTCCATATAAAAGCAAAAATATAGAATAATGTTTTGATGTCAGTTCGTAAATAGTAAATACGTCATCTTATATCAGAACATATGTTTTAAAAATTGTTTTGATATCAGATCAATTTTTAATTTTGAGCTTTGGATTAGTGATTTTCAATTAGTTACAACCGTTATTTTTTTAATACTTCACACATACATTCTTCGGCTCCGTAAAAAACTGAAGCGCTTCAAAACCACCTTCGCGGCCCACGCCTGAGCTTTTTACTCCGCCAAATGGAGTGCGTAAGTCGCGCAGTAGCCAGCAATTGATCCAAACAATGCCTGTGTGCAGCTCGCGAGCCACGCGGTGTGCACGCTTCAAATCACTCGTCCAAACAGTACTTGCCAAACCATATTTTGTGCTATTAGCCATCATTAGCGCCTCTTCTTCCGTGTCAAAAGGTTGAATCGTAACTACAGGTCCAAAAATCTCCTCTTGATTCGTTCGGCAAGTATGGCTCAAGCCTTCAATTACAGTAGGCTCCAAATAATAGCCTTCTGCAAATTCGCCTGTCATTTCCGCTTTTTTGCCACCGCAAAGCACTGTGCCGCCTTCTTGCTTTGCCAGCTCTACATAGCTCAGCACCTTTTCCATGTGCGGTTTGCTCACCACAGCACCTAGGTTCACATCTTCTTTCGGGTTGCCCACTTTCATGGCTTTTACCCTTGAAACAAATTCATTTTTGAATTTTTCATACAGACTTCTTTCCACCAATATTCGTGAACCACACAAGCAGATCTGCCCTTGGTTAGCAAACGAAGATCGCAGCGTGGTTTTCATCATATCTTCAAAATCGCAATCTGCGAAAATGAAGTTTGGGTTCTTACCGCCCAGCTCTAGGCTCAACTTCTTAAATTTCGGAGCCGCGGTGCGCGCAATCCATTCTCCTGTAGCTGTGCCACCCGTAAAACTGATCATCGGCACATCATCATGCTCAATGATTGCCGCTCCCGCTTTAGGGCCAAGTCCGTGAACTATATTAAGCACGCCAGCAGGCATACCGGCTTCAATGCAAATTTTCGATAGCAAATAAGCCGTGTAAGGCGTCACTTCACTTGGTTTTGCTACCACCGTATTTCCTGCGGCCAGAGCAGGCGCTATTTTCCACGAAAACAAATACAGCGGTAAGTTCCATGGCGAAATACAGCCCGCAACACCAATTGGCTCGCGCAACGTATAATTAATCGCTAAATCGCCCATAGCGTGGCTTTCCGATGCAAAATGTAAAATTCCGGTTCCGTAAAAGTGAAAGTTAGCTTGGGCACGCGGAATATCAACAGTATGCGCCAGTTTATAGGGTTTCCCGTTATCTCTACTTTCTGCCGCAGCAAGCTCGTCTAGGTTTTCGCCAATCAATTGCGCCACACGCAGCAAAATGTTGCTTCGCGTCTCCACACTCATCTTGCTCCATACCTTGAACGCACGTTTCGCAGCCTCCACAGCAGCATTCACATCACGCTGGTCGCTATCTGGAATCAAGCTGTAAGCCTTGCCTGTAGCCGGCTCCATGTTTTCAAAATAGTCGCCCGAAGTTGGTTCAACCAATTTGCCGTCAATATAATTCAGTAGTTTTTCCATGCCATGCTGTTCTGCTGGTCAAAGAAAGCAAGATTTTGTGGTCCAAAGTCTAAATTCATCTTTCAAATTTGGGCGTGCCCTCGCCTTTGGGCTCGGTCGTGCTATCCGCTATATCTGCAACCAATATTCATTGGTTACAGGATGCCGCTCCTATCACTCACGCACCCGCACTTCGCTTTAGCTTTGCTTGC
>CAZWXC010000162.1:0-6074 GCA_964637935.1 uncultured Flavobacteriales bacterium
TGAGAAGTTTGACGACTTTTTTATAATGACTTTGGAAATTTCTTTTTACATTCGCCAATAATTGTCAAGTCAAAAAAAAGCACATTGAAAACGATAGGAACTACATTACGAGAGTTAAGAGAAACGAAAGGACTTCTCCTGAGAGAAGTTGGAGCAAAACTTTCGCTTGACCCGACTATTTTGAGCAAGATAGAACGTGACGAAAGAATGCCGACACGTGAACAAGTGAAAGCTCTTGCAGACTTTTACAAAGACCAAAAGAATGAAGTAATCATTGCCTGGCTTTCTGACAAATTATATTACGAAGTGCAAGACGAAGACCTTGCATTACAAGCAATGCAGGTAGCAGAGGAAAAAATTAAATACAACAAGAAGAAGAAATAAGATATGGCAACAGTTACTAAAAAGGATAAATTTTTTGAAGTGCTTCGTAACATTTTTGTGGGTGCAAAGATTGAAGGCAACTCAGGTTATGTAAACCTGATGAAAATAAAAAGCAAGTATTACAGCGAGTTTAAAGAACAATTGCACACAGACATAGATGCAAAACTGAAAGAGGTTGGACAAAACTTTGAAGAAGAATTGTATAATAAGCTTTTTACTTTCTTCAAAAAATACTTTTCTCAAAACGGTTCTATTTATTTTTCTTACACACCATTACAAGAAAAGGTTTATGAACGCATATACAGAGACGATAAAGATGTAATGCTGTTTTGGAAAACTCATATGCTTTATTATGTAAAGACGGAACGCCTTTTTAAAAATATGGAGGTAGAAGATGAAGATATTATCTACCTATTTGATGTGGCAGAATTACAACACAAAAAAAGCAACGAAAAAAAGGACTTAGTTTTTGAACTTGTTAAGGCAGAACATACAGACAAAAGAAGAATTCACTTTTCTGTGAAGTATTCTGCAAACGGAAGCAAAACCAAAACAGAAGAGATACTAAAAAAGATAAAAAAGGAAAAAGCTTTTGGCTCTATTAATTTGAAACAAATAGAAAGAGTTTTAGGCATTTATAAAAGACAAAGTGAAGTTGATTATTTCATAAATAAAGATGCCAAAGGATTTTTAAAAGAACAATTTAGTCTATGGATAAAAGGCTATTTACTTGATGATGAAACCTTATTTGAGCCTGCAAGGCTTAACCAATTGAAAGCATTACAACACATTGCATTTAATATTATTGATTTAGTTGGGCAATTTGAAGATGAGTTGGTAAAAGTTTGGAATAAACCAAAGTTTGTTCACTCGTCTAATTATGTAATTACGCTTGATAGAATAGCTGAAAAAGATTTTGCTTTACTTGAAAAAATATTAAAAAATAAAGGGATTATAGAACAGGTAAAGGAATGGGAAGAATTAGGGTTGGCAAATCCAAAGTTTGATATAAAGGAAATTTTAAGCGGAAAGAAACTAAATGAACTTTTTAAATATCTTCCTTTGGATACTAAATTTATAAAAGATTTAGAGATAGAAATTTTATCAAAATTCAATAATTTAGACAAAGAAATAAATGGCTGGTTAATTCATTCTGAAAATTACCAAGCACTAAATACATTAAGAAACTTACTCTATAGAAAATTAAAAACAATTTATATTGACCCTCCATTTAATACTGGTAGTGATTTTGAGTATGCTGATTTTATTCAAGACTCATCTTGGTTATCTCTTATCTACGATAGATTAGAAATTTCTAAAAACTTATTATCTGATTTAGGATGTTTTTATATGCATCTTGATGGTTACGCTAATTATATGGGAAGAATGTTGATGGATAAAGTTTTTGGCAATGACAAAAAAGAAATATTTAGAAACGAATTAATTTGGAGTTATAGAAGTGGTGGTGCTTCAAAATATGAATATTTGCCAAGAAAACACGACACTTGTTTTTTATATTCAAAAACAAAAGATTTCAAAGTTAAGCCAACCTATGAGAGACAATATTTAGAAAAATCTTTTATGGGTAGCAAGCAAGATGAAAATGGAAAGTATTATGTTGACACGATAATGCGTGATGTAATTGAAGGTTTAATATATCGGGTGGAAAATGAAAAAGTAGTAAAAAAATATAATGTTAGACCAGTATTAAATCTTGCAGCAGAACATATGGGATTTGATACACAAAAACCAGAAGGATATTTAGATTTATTATTTGATATATCTGATGTAAAAGAAAATGAATTTGTGTTGGACTTTTTTAGTGGATCAGGAACTACTATAAATGTTGCACATAAAAAGAACATTAAATGGTTTGGTATTGAACTTGGAAATCATATTAATGAGTTTTATGTTAATTCAAAAGGTGAAAGAAAACAAGGACTTAGAGCAAGATTGAAAAAAACACTTTTTGGATTCAAACAAGGTATTAATGAAGAAGTAAATTTCAATGGAGGTGGTTTCTTCAAATACTATTCCTTAGAGCAATATGAAGAAACACTTTCTAAAATAAAATACGAAGACAAAGGTGCATTGCCAACCCAAGACATTTATCATCAATACTTGTTTCTAAAAGACTTGAAATTGGCTGATGATGTAGTTAAGTTGGATGAAAAAAGTAAAAGCATAAAAGTAGATTTAACCAAACTTCATCCTGCAATTGATATACCCGAAACATTGAGCCACCTTACTGGAAAGTTCATTAAGCAAATTAAAAAAGATGAAGTTGTGTTTACCGATGGCACAAGTATAGACCTTACCAACATTGATTACAAAATTGTGAAACCTTTAATCTGGTGGTAATATGGAGAGCAGTATATTATATAGCATAACAGACAGTTTTGATGTTGAACAAATTCCAACAGTTTGGAAAAATATTGACTACAATACTTTTTCAGAGGGTAAAAAACTCTATCCATATCAAAGGGAAGCATTAGAAAATTCTTTAAAAATTCTTTACAAGTTTTATCAAAACAACAGCAAAAAAGATAATGAAGCCTTAAAAAAAGACTTTCTAAAACTTGCTGAACATAATGGACTAGTCAAAGAACAGCAAGAAAAATATTTTGCCTATACCAATCAGGAAAGCAAAGCGTATGAAATCCTTTCAGAGTATTTTGAAGAAGATACAAATCAATTACCTGCATACCATTTCATAAACCGTATGAGTTTTTGGATGGCAACAGGTAGCGGAAAAAGTATTGTGCTAATTAAACTTATTGAGTTGTTGCAAGACTTAATGAAAAACGAAACCATTCCACAAAACGAAATTTTATTTCTTACGCATCGTCCTGACTTGATAGACCAGTTAAAGGCACACATTATTGAATTTAATCAATACACCAAAAGAGAAAAAGGAATTGAGTTTATTGTTCGTGATTTAAAAGAATTTCCAGAGCAAAAGATTCAAGGAAATTTATTCAAAGACACACAAATTAATATTTACTTCTACCGTTCTGATTTGGTTTCAGACATTCAAAAAGAAAACATTATTGACTTCAAAAATTACGACAATGATGGCAAATGGTATGTGATTTTAGATGAAGCACACAAAGGAGATAGTGAGGAAAGCAAACGCAAACAATATTTTAATATCCTTAGCCGAAATGGTTTTCTATTCAATTTCTCGGCAACATTTACAGATGAAATAGATATTCTTTCAACAGTTTATAATCTCAACCTTGCCGAGTATATCAAAAAGGGATTTGGAAAGCATTTGTATTTATTTCAAGAGCAATTCAAGAACTTTAAAAAGACAATTGACGAAAAGGATTTTGAACAAGAGGAAAAACAAAAAATAGTTTTGATGTCAATTATTTTATTGGCATTCATAAAAAAACAAGCTCATACTTTACGAAAAGGTGTAAATGCTTATCACAATCCTTTGCTTTTGACCTTAGTAAATTCAGTAAGTGCAGAAGATTCGGATTTGTATTTATTCTTTAACGAGTTAAAGAAAATTGCAACAAACAAATTCTCTAAAAAGCTATTTGAAGAATCTAAAAAGATTTTACAAAACGATTTATACAACAACCAATTAACCGAATTTGAAAAAGACGAAGTATTAAGTAATGTTGAAATCAGTTCAATCAAAGATTTAACAATTGAAGATGTTTGGCATTATGTTTTTAATACCAAGTCAAGCGGAGAGTTTGAAGTAAAACGCAATCCAAGAAACAACCAAGAGTTATCATTTAGAGTTAAGTCAGGAGCACATTCAGAACCTTTTGCTTTGATAAAAATTGGTGATGTAAAGGAATTTGAAAAGAACAATTTAGGCAGTTACGACATTGAAGAAGATTTTGATGATGAAAGTTTGTTTGAAAACCTTGATAATAGTTCAGTCAATATTTTAATGGGTAGTCGTGCCTTTTATGAAGGTTGGGACAGCAATAGACCAAACATTATCAACTTTGTAAATATTGGAACACAATCGGCAGCAAAGAAATTTATTTTGCAATCTATTGGCAGAGGAATTCGTATTGAGCCAATCAAGAATAATCGTAAACGATTATTGCCTTTAATCAATGATGGAATTGAAATTGAGGAAAAGCTAACTAAGAAATCAAAAGATGTAAAACCGCTTGAGACTTTGTTTGTATTTGGCACAAATCAAAAGGCAATTTTATCTGTATTAGAAACGCTAAAAGGCGAACAGCCCGAAGAAGAACATCAGTTAAGTTTATTTGACAAGTTCATTCATAATCATTCTCTTTTTGTTCCGACCTACAAAACAGCAAAAGAAAATAATCAACGAAAGTTGAAGAAATTGAAAATTCACGAAGATGATTTTGCAGTATTTGATGATGTAATGAAAACAATGGATAAAACAGCATTAGCAATGAATTACAACCTTGCTTACAATGATGTTTCAATACTTACCGACAAACACAAAGAAGGAGATTTTAAGAAAACTGACGAAGAAAAAATTGGCAGAACAGAACCAGTTGTAAAACATATTTTGAACTATTATAAAATTGTTCCTGAAGAAGTGGATTCATTTTCGATGGTTCAAGAGGAAATTGTTCACTATAACCATATAAAAGTAAAGACATCAGCAACAGGTTCAGCAACCTCAATAGAGTTCAAACGCTTAGACGAATTGAAACAAAAAATTGAGAAAGCTAAAAATCCGGTGAATGTTGAAGCAAAGGAAGCAGAGTTAGATAATCTACTTGAAAAGAAAAAAATAACTCTTAAAGAATACAAAGAGGAAATTAAAAAACTTGCAGGTTATTCAGAAACAGGTATTGAAGACTTTTCACACAGAAACGAAGATATTGAGATTAAGAAATTGCTTAACCATTATTATTTTCCTTCCATTGTTTCAAAGAAAGACCGTATCAAATGGATGAAACATATTGTTGACACTCCAAGCGAAGTGACTTTTTTAAAAGCACTTGAAAAACATTTAAAGACTAAGGAAAACTTCTTTACCGAGTTTGACTGGTGGATGTTTAGCAAGGTTGACCACACATTGGACAAACAAATTCGTATTCCATACATTGACCCTGCAAATGGTAAACGTGACTTCTTGCCTGACTTTGTTTTTTGGTTACAAAAAGGTAAAGACTATCACATCCTTTATATTGACCCAAAAGGAACAGGACGAAGCGAATACCAATACAAAGTAGACGGTTACCGTGACTTGTTTGAGGACAGCGACAAAGTGAAAACATTTAAGTTTAGTGGTAAGAATTTCAAAGTTCACTTACGACTTGCAACCGAAGACAAATCAGTATTCGCAGACAAAGATTATTATAAAAAATATTGGGTAGAACCAGACGACTTTAATATAAAACTTGACGAATAAAAGCCAACGCATTTGGTTGCACATTTGTATTTTTTGCAACCGCACAGACCAACGCTAAAAAATCCAAAAGAGCCACCAAGCCAACGCACCAAGACACAGTAAACAATGGACAACAGAGCAACGACAGACAGAACGCCAGCACCTAACAGCACCTACAAGAAATTGGCGATTCAGTGGTTAAATGAAGCTTTGTTCTTCGTGTCAAGTTCACTGGTGGCAGACAGTTTAGTGCTTCGAAATCGCCAACTTCTTGTAGCTGCAAACCGTTAGCAGCCATTTTAGGACGCAGACACTGAATAAGAGTAAATTGAAAAATGAA
>CAZWXC010000163.1:0-6042 GCA_964637935.1 uncultured Flavobacteriales bacterium
TAAAATGATCATCGAGCTCCCAAGTTTTTCCACTTACTGGATCTGGAAGTGGTTCGCTGTAGCTGCCGCTTTTAATCCAGTTAAACGCTTCGCGCGAGTCATTATCCACTACTCCACTCAACCAAGGGTCGGTTTCGTCAGAATAACTAACTTCAAAGCCTATAAAGCCATTGTTTATGGCCTTTTCGTCTCGTGCCTCATAGGACAAGTTGGCGGTAATGCTCAAGCCAAGCTCTAAAATGCATTGCTCATTGTTTTGCGAAAGCGTTTGCTCGCCATAAATCGTGTCTAAATTGTTTGAATACAGCACCCACGTCCAATCCTTATTCGATTCATTACTAGGATTGCCTTTAAAAGCAAGCGTAAAATCACCTTCGGGTACCAACAATGGATCAATCACTTTAACCTGAACTGGTCCAGCATTTTCGGCAAATACTAAGTTCGAAAGCTGATCATTGCCTTCATTTTCAAACAATGATGCTTTGCTGGTAATGGTTATATCTGTGAACGTACCGCCATTTCCTTTGCCTTCTATGCGCGTCAATTCAACGCCATCGCCATACTTAGCATTCAGTGCATTTCCGTTTAGTTCTATGTCTGTGCGATGCGGAATCACCTCAACCACTCTCACAGGACCCGAGGCGCCCGTTCTGCTTCTGAGGTAGGGAACACGTTGCCCATTCAGTTTTGTTGGATCAGAAGGATTGTATTCAGGATCTAAGTACTTCAAATTTCCAAAACCATTGCCGTAGTTGTTGAATGCGTACGAAACCACCATGTAGTAATAGGTTTTGTGGTTGATCAATCGCGTGTCATCCGTTGAAAACAAGTCTTCAGTAATCTGAAACGAATGCTGAATTCCCTCGTCAGCGCCATCTACTTTCAGCACGGGCACTTCTTGTTTCAAAATTGGATCTACTTCATAATTGATTAACCTGCTCACACCATTTCTTTTATCTACTTGCGCTACAAGCCTTGCTTTGTCCGAGTTTTCTAAATCGCCAACACTCACTGCATTGTCTTTCAATTGGTAGATTTCGTAGCCTTCGAATGCGTAGGTTGCAAAAGCCGTTTTCTCTTCTTCTGTTAAATCAAGATCAAATGAGCCATCGCCATTGGTGTCAATACCAAGTGGTGGCGCTTGAAACGGGTCTACTTGCTCAAAACCTTCTTTGTAGTTGTTCGAAAAATTCGAATTACTCAAGAATAGAATTACTTCTCGATCAAGTTCTTGCGTAGCCACATCTGGTGCGTGCGGCCCATCCAAAATTTGAAAACAAGCATCAAAAAGTGCTTGTGTTTTGTCATCTGCGCGCTTCATAGCATCCACTGAGGCAAGTCTTCCACCCGACTCTGCTTGCGCCCATACAACGCCCACCGTAATATTGTTTACCGCTCCTGGAGCCAAGGTAAAAGGTCCTGAAGATTGCACAAAACGCTGATCTGCTGGCGAGTTTTCCTCGTCAGACCAGTTGCTATTTCCCGGATCTACGCCATCGGTTCCCCAAAACAGCGGATCGGTATCTCCCGGATACATATAATGCGCTGGAATGGCCGAAGGATCACCTGGATTATAACCATTGCCTCCATAGGTCATTGGCGTGCCATCTTTCCAAATACCGCGCAGCATGTTGTAATAATCGGTCGCAATGTTTGGATCGCCTGTTACACCTGATGAGTTGATATGATAAAGAAACTTACGCATTCCGTAACGCTCGTTGTCAATTTTACCGTCACCATAACCTGCACCTTGTCCAGAATACACGATGCCACCATCATCAATGGCATCTTGGTAATTGGTGCACAAGCAATTGTCTTTACCATCGTTTTCTTGAAACGGACCTTGAAAAAAATCGACTCCCAAAGCAGGCGGATTAGCGCCATAACCTTTTGCTCCTCTTGCATCTTCATCATTGTCATCAGCATTATAAATAAAGCCCAAACCGCGTTGCACATCGCAACCAACATGATCATCATTGGCATTTCCTAAATCGCCATCAACCCACTGGCCAAAGTAGGTTTCGGTTAATGAAAACGAAGAGCGATTGATCAACTCATAGTTGTAAAAAGTCATATTATTAACCTCATCCGTTGTTGCAAAAGCAAAAGCCTGTGCTCTTATTTCCATGCCGATAGATTGACCTCCACTTTCCGTATGCACATTTCCTTTGTCATTAAATACCCACCACAGGTTTTGATCGCCATACAGATTTTTGATGGCGCGTGAACAATCTTCATCGCCCGTGAGCACATAACCAGGATAATCGCCATCGCTGGGATTATAATTGCCATCGCCATTGCGGTCGTAAAAGGGAGCCAAGTAGTAATCTTCATTATATGGCGCATAATTTCGGCCATGAGCAGGCCATTCTGAAATCACTGTTGGAATAGAATAACCTGGAAAAAGCTGAGCTCTTGTTGCAGCGTCAGCTTCGTACCACGCGGCAAATTCGGCAACCATAGATCGGGTAGTTTCCCAATGACGATCGTATAATCGACACGTATTCCCGTCAATCTCGGCATTTACGGTGCTTAGCGGGCCCGTCCAAAAATCGTTACCATCTCTAAATCTTAGTGCCGCAACTTTAAATTGACCAGACACATCTTTGCCCGCTAGCCAAAGTGAACCTGCGTAAATGGAATTCTTACCCGAGCCTTTTGGTATTTCATAACGTGGGCGACTAAAATCCCACCACATATCACCACCACTTTGAATTAATGCACGCGTGTTATTTATACTCAGTTCAGCCGAAGAAGTAGCTGGGGTGCAATTAGCTAAAGGCTGAATGTCGGGCGAATCACCTTTGTTTGACTTTTCAAGTTTTCGCGCCCAAGCGGGCAATAAAAACAAGATAGAACAGATAATAAGAATGTATTTTTTCATGGCTTCTTGATTTAGGTTTCCATGAAATAACCGATGCTTTCAAGAATGACCATACAAGTACTAGAATGTGGGCGAATGGCAGACAATTTGGTGAATGACGATGGAATGAAACGCTTTGCCGAATTCTATATATGTATTGTAAATCAATAGATTAAATCAGGAATTTATCTACTAATTTGAATAAACGACTCCTTTCACTCGATTTCTAATCCAAAAATTGGACTCATTTTACCGTATTTTGAATGAAAGCAGCCGTTGAAGATCAAAAGTGTGGTATTGGCCATTAATCAGACCTGTGCTACTCTTTAATAACATTACATGGCACGTACTTTGTTTTCAGCTGGACTTCTCAAACTAAATCACCATGAAAAAACTTCTACCTCTACTGTTACTTTTTACGCTCTCCGCATTGTCTGCTTGTAAGAAATCTAAAGCCGAGAAAACCATCCGTGGATCTTGGCTTATATATGAATATGATATGCAAGTGACCAATAAATGTACAGGAGAATCTTATCAAATCTATGGTAACGGAAATCCATTAGGAACAGCCACGTTTGAAAAACGAACCTTTTCACTAGCGTTTAACCTCGGCTATTTAGGCGAATCTTGCTATAACAACACCTTTTTGCTCAATGGCGATTGGAATGTAGACGAACACCAACGCGAAGACTTGTTTTTTCACGTTTACCCTTCCACATTAGGTCAGGAAACGTGGCAAATTGAATTTTACGGAGACCAACGCGGATATGGCCAAAAAGCCAAAGATCAAGACCAAATGCGATTTTACAGACCAAATAGTCTAGGCAATTATGATTACATCTGGTTGGTTCGGGCTGAATGATACTTTTACAAACACGTTACTATTCTCACTTCTTTAAATTTCGGTACATGTGCACTTTCAGAGCTTTCCTCTTCTTCGCTTTAGTAGTTCTATTTAATAACAGCGCACACGCAGCTGACACAAACCAACTAGAAATCAACATATTCTTTGAAACAAATGATTTCAAATTAGATAGCAATAACGTATTCGCATTGAATGATTTAATTGCTCAAATCAATCCTAAATTGATCAACCAAATCAGCCTTTTGGGCATGGCAGATGACCGAGGAGATCAAGATCATAATCTGAAATTGTCAAAAAAGCGTTGTGCAGCAGTAGCTAAATATTTAGAAAAACACTGTTATGCCAATGTTTCAATTTCGATTAAAGCCTTAGGTGAACAAGCAGAACCCTTTAGAAACGTAGATCAACTCAGGGCTAAAAACAGATCTGTTATTGTGACGCTGATGTCAACTTCTATTTTAAACACCGCAGCCACAGAACCTCAATTCTTCAAGATTAATCCTTCTAAAAATGAAGTTTGCAGGACCAAAAGTGGCGTGAGAATAGAAATTCCAGCCTACACATTCGAACAAGAAAAGGGCGGTAGAATTTTTGGAAATGTAGAATTAGAAATAAAAGAATACTTAAGCACCAGTGACTTCATTGCTGCTGGATTAAACACCATTTCGGGGAATGAAATGCTGCAAAGTGGTGGAATGTTCGATATTTCAGCTACTTATAATGGCGACAGAAAACCTACAATAAATCAGGATAAACCATTGAAAGTGATCATTCCTGTTGATACAGCGCTCCCAGACATGCAGGTGTTTTATCAATCACATAACCAAGATCTTGATTTAGAAACTTGGGACATCAGTGGAATTCAAGCTTGGCGTGGAATTGCAGCTGTACGTGATGTGATCAGCTTTAAAACGGCAATGGAACGATTAGGTGAAGAAGAATTTGATATGAAGGATGAGGTCTTGAGTCTGTTTGCCAAACCAGGCAACGAAGAAGAGTTGGCTTTTTTAGCAGGGAAAATAATCAGAACCAAAGATGAAAATCGTTTAAAACGTCTGCTTTTGGTTGCTCCAATTGAAGAATTGTACGTGGCCGTAGATGATTACACCTATTCACAAACGAAACAACCGTCTAAGCTTTATCCAGTTTTTAAGCGTTCAACACAGCGCGAAGTTCGTTTTAGCGACAGTTCTTTCGATCCTGTAGATTTTGATAAAATCACAGGTGTAAGATTAAGTATGAGAAGAATGGAAGAAATGTATGACTTGAGAATGTTCAACAAGCAAAATGCGAATATTGATTCAATCACTTCTAAAAATATCGTGAAGCAGTTTTACGAAATGAATGTAACCACGCTAGGTTTGGTGAACTGTGATCGATTTTTAAGAGGCGATTTTCCAAACACAGAAAAGATTCAACTGGCTGTTAATCTTGGCAAGTACGATAAAAACAGCATGAATTTCGCACTTGCTTTTCCTGAGCTCAATTGCATCATGCCTGCTGTGATTCAAAAAGACGGTGTCATGCGAACCGGACCTATCCCTATTGGCCAAAAAGCCACCATCGTGGCTTATACAACCAATGCTGAAGGTATATTGGCTGATATCAGAGAAATAGAAATTAAAGACCCGGAAATAGCACTAAACCTGAAGCAAATAGATCAGTCTGAGCTAAATGACATTCTTCAAAAATTGAACTGATTTTTCCAGAATCTATCTTTTAACTATCCACCTTTTTTATGATATACTTTCGATAATAACTCACCAAAAGCGATGTAAGCGGTATGGCAATGATTAATCCAACCATGCCCAGCAAACTGCCCCAAACACTGAGCGATAGCAGAATAATTGCTGGATTAAATCCACTAAAATCGCCCATGAACTTTGGGGTAAGGTAAATGTCTTGAATCAATTGCACCACCACAAAAACCAAGAGCACAAAACCTAGAATTACCCAAAAATTTCCATTGATTTCTAGTGCGTGTAAGGCAGCCAGAGCAATGGCTGGCACTAATCCGGCTAGCTGCAAGTAAGGAATGTAGTTCATAAACCCGAGCAGCAAGCCCAACACTATGGCAAAAGGTAACCCAACGATTTTAAAGCCAATTGCAAACAAAATTCCTACTATGATTACAATGTTGGTTTGTGCTCTGAAATAGCCATTCATGCCTTCTTCCAAATCATCAACCACCTTTACAACAAAGGATTTGTACTTTTCAGGAATGTATTTTTTCCAACCTTCGGTTATGGCATCATAATCAAGCATGATGAATACCAAGTAGAGCAAATAAGTTACTATGCCAAACAAAGCGCCT
>CAZWXC010000164.1:0-6021 GCA_964637935.1 uncultured Flavobacteriales bacterium
TTGAATAAAAATCAATGACTTATAATTTTATAGACCTATTTGCTGGTGCAGGAGGCCTTTCTGAAGGTTTCATAAGAGCAGGATTTAAACCTATTGCACATGTTGAGATGAACAATGACGCATGTGATACTTTAAGAACAAGAACAGCATTTCACTATTTAAAAGATAATGACAGAATTGATGAATATTATGACTATCTGAGAGGTAAAATTTTAAGAGAAGAATTTTGGAAGAAAATACCAGAGAATCTAATCAATTCGGTTATCAATATGGAGATATCAGCCGAAACATTACCAATAATTTTTGATAGAATTGATAATGAACTAGGTAAAATGGAAGTTGACTTAGTCATTGGAGGCCCTCCTTGTCAGGCATATTCCATTGCTGGCAGAGCAAGAGACCCTAAAGGAATGTCAGACGATCCTAGAAACTACTTATATAAATATTATGTTGAATTTCTAAATAGATACAAACCAAAAATGTTTGTTTTTGAAAATGTCCCCGGAATTTTATCTGCAAATAATGGAGGTTATTTAGAATTGATATTTGAAGCTGTAAAAGAAGCGGGATATGAATTAGACAAAAAAGTTTTAAATGCTAAACATTTTGGAGTTCTTCAAGATAGAAAACGAGTGATTATAATAGGATGGAAAAAAAGTTTGAAACTTAAGTATCCAGATTTTATAGAAGAACAGCCGAAATTTGAAATATTGAAAGATTTATTTTCAGATTTACCCAAGATTAAAAGTGGAGAAGGTTCTTTTGGTATAGTTAAATATGCGAAACCAACAACAAAATATTTAGAAGATAAAAAAATTAGGAATTGTATTGATTTTACAACTCAACACATAGCTAGGCAAAATAATGAGAATGATTTAGAAATATATACTATAGCAGTTAAAAAATGGTTAAATGAAAATAAGAGGTTAAATTATGCTGAATTGCCAGATAGATTGATAAAGCATAATAATACTAAGTCATTTACGAATAGATTTCAAGTAGTAAACCATTTAGGTATTTCTCATACTGTTGTGGCTCATATTTGTGCAGATGGACATTATTATATACACCCAGATTTAAAACAAAACAGATCTATTACTGTGCGAGAAGCAGCAAGAATTCAATCATTTCCTGATGATTATTTTTTTGAAAAAAGTAGAACAACTGCATTTAAACAAATAGGTAATGCAGTGCCAGTCTTAATGGCTGAGGGAATTGCTAATAAAATAAAAGAAAAACTATGGACTTGTACGAAAGAAAAAAATTATTAGAGAAAAATAGTAACTATTATTTAACCTTTTTGAATGAATTTGATTTAAGAAAGGAATTAGAAAATTGGTGTAGACAAGACCTTATTAATTGGTTAAAATGGAATGATCCAAATGGTGTTTATGATGATGAAGAAAGCATAAATGAACTTGGAAATATTATGTCTTTTGATGAGGGAGTTGAAATAATTATTAACCAAATAACATGCTAATAATTATTTTATGGATTATTATGAAGCAAATCCAAATCCTGAGTTTCTAATTAAATCCATCGCTGAACAAGGTTATAGTTTAGAAACAGCTTTAGCTGATTTAATGGATAATTCCATAACAGCCAATGCATCAAGAATTGAAGTTTTAACTAAAATTGACATAGAACCTTTCACCCTATTTCTAAGTGATAATGGAGATGGCATGAGCAAAGAATCTTTAAGAAAGAATATGCAATTTCCTAGCAAATCTCCAGAAGATTTGAGAGATTCATCTGATTTAGGAAGATTTGGTTTAGGATTAAAAACCGCTTCATTTTCACAAACACGAGCTTTTACTGTTTTATCAAGAAAAAAAGGGACTAAGTTTTTTTCTGGTCTTACTTGGAACGTGAAGCACCTTAAAGATTCTGGTAAATGGGAAATGATAATTAATTCTGATAAAGAAATTACTGAAATTCTAGAGCAATATAATAACATTTCAAATGACCATCAAAATAGTTCAAATGACTTCATTCCTAATACAATTGTAGTTTGGAAAGGTTTATACAAGTTCGAAAACTTTTTAGATGTAAAAAATAAGCAAGATGCTCTAAAAGAAGAAATAACAAATACAACTAGTGAATACTTGTCAATTGTCTTTCATAAATTTATGGAAAGACAAAGTAATCCTCTCATAATAAGAATTAACAACACATTAGTAAAGCCTTTTAATCCATTTCCCAAATCTAACTTAAGAGAATTAGAGCCTCTGCAAAAAGAATTTGGAAAAGATATTGTTAAAATACAAGGTTTTGTTTTGCCTAATAGTAGCATAAAAGAAACTAAAGAAAATTCTAATCCATGGACACCACACAATAAAAGTCTAATGGATATGGAAGGATTATACATTTACAGAGCAGATAGGTTAATTTTATTTGGAGGTTGGAACGGACTAATAAAAAAAATGCCAAGATTACAATTAGGAAGACTTAAAATTGATATTGGGAATAAAGTTGACCATTTATTTCATCTAAATGTTGCAAAATCTCAGATTAATATACCACATGATTTAAAAAACTCCTTTTTACGAGCTATAGTAGATTTAAAAGCAGAAGCTCAAAAAGAATATTTTAATCATGGTCTAAAAACCTTCACTCAAAGACCTTCTGAACATAGTAGTGAATTATTTTATAAAACAGCTACAAACAAAGGAGTTTTACTTAGAATTAATGATGAATTTCCATTATTAAAATCACTTAAATCGTCACTTAATAATAAACAAAAAGCAGAACTTAATTTTATTCTAAAAATGAGTTCAAACCTAATTAATAAGGTACGCCAAGTAGATAATGTTGAAATAACTGGAAATGCTGAAAAAGATGGAATTTCAATTGATGAAATAGTAAAATCAATTAATGAACTCTTAAATCTTGGAATGTCTAAAGAACAAATTAAGAAAGATATTTTGCCGAATCTTGGGATAGAAATAAATGCACACGAAGAAATATCAAACCTATTAAATTAAATTATTTATGAATGAAATTATTGACCAAATAAAAAGTTTAATAGTATCAAATTACAATCAATTTTTTGAAGCTAATGGTTTTGCAGATAGAGATTTTTTCGAAGGAGAGGACTTAAAAAACAAATGTAAATCATCGTTAAAAATAATATTTCCAATATTATTTAGTGGAAAAACTTATAACTTAACTGATAATGATTTTGACGAAAAGTACAGTATAGCATTAAGAGATGTAAGATACAATTATAGAACTATAATGAATCCAAGTATGTCTATTCAAAAAGAATATAAAGATACTTGGTTAACTCAAAATAGAATTGATGAAATTGGCTGGGATAATGATGAAACAAAAGCAAAAACATATAGAGGAAGGTATTTGTTATACTTAGAAAAAAAACTCGGTCGTTCAAAATCAATGATAAACGAAACTGAAAGGACAAGTTTAGAAATAATAAAAAAAATTGGAGATCCCAAAAGCCACAATAACTTCTTTGTAAAAGGTTTAGTTGTTGGAAGTGTGCAATCAGGTAAAACATCAAATTTTAATGCTGTAGTAAATAGTTCTATTGATGTGGGATATAAGCTTATTATCGTCTTATCTGGCATTATGGAAGATTTAAGAAGACAAACTCAAATCAGAACTGAAAAAGAAGTCGAAGGCAAAATGGTTGCTCAAGATAAATTCATTGGTGTTGGTGAAATCGCTTCTTTTGGTCAATTAGGTCAATTTACAGATGTAAATCAGGTAATCCTTCCTACTTCAACACAAAATGACTTTAACAGAACAATGCAACAAGCTCATTTTAGTTTAAATAATACAAACATACTAATTTGTAAAAAAAACACAAGTGTTTTACAAAACTTATTACTTTGGCTAAACGAATATTTATTAGAAAATAATGACAAGCATAATATACCTTTTCTTATAATTGATGACGAAGCAGATAATGCATCTATTAATAATCTAGGACACAAAGGAAGTGAATATGCAAACAAAATAAATGGCCATATTAGAGCTTTATTAGCCTTGTTCAATCGCAAGACATATATTGGTTATACAGCGACTCCATTTGCTAATATACTTCAAGATTGGAATAATAAACCTGAAACTAAATGGAAAGTCAAAGACTCAAGAAACAATACAGAACTTGAATTTGACCAAGAAGGTAATTTATTCCCTGATGACTTTATTGAATTGTTAGTTCCTCCATCAAACTATATTGGACCAAAAAACTTTTTTGAAACTAGAATTGAAGACATAAAAAAAATTCAGCCCTTGTTGGCTGAACCATTAACTGATTATATTGAATATTTTCCTGAAAGGGTTGAAGAACTTTCAGATGATAGTTTAATTGGTGTTAAAAAATATAACAACAAGATTGAATTCGATGAAGACCCAAATGCTAAAAGCAGATTTGAATCTTTTCAAAATTATAGAACATTAACAAGAGCGTCAACAAAACACGACAACTTTCCAATTGAAATACCTAAATCTTTAGATGAAGCATTAAAATGTTTTATTGTGTCAATTGCTATTAGATTGCATAGGAGACCAGAATTAATTCAATCAAAATTATTCCATCCACACAATACGATGCTAATCCATATTTCAAGATTTTCAGATTGGCAATGTAAAACGAAGAAGCTTATAATAGAAAAAATAGATTATATAAAAACCAGATTAAATAATGATGCTTTATCAGCAAGTGACTCTATTTTTATAGAGTTTGAAAGAATTTGGATTAAATATTATGCAGATGCAATAAATAACATTAGAGAATATTTACCTGAAAACTATGAAGATGAATACTTGACAAGGAAAACATTCCTTGAAGTTAGAGATTTATTAGTTTCTGCAATTAATGGAATCGAAGTAAAAGCGGTAAATACTGTTGAAAAAGACGTTCTTGATTATGAAAGTGGTGAAAAAAAATACATTGTAATTGGAGGAAATAAACTTTCTAGAGGATTTACTCTTGAAGGTCTAACAATCAATTACTTTATAAGAAATACAAATTTTGCTGATACACTATTACAAATGGGTAGATGGTTTGGTTACAGACCAGGATATTTAGATTGTTGTAAATTATTTACAACTGCTGAATCATTTGAAAAATTTGACCAATGCACATGGACAATAGAAGAATTAGAGGAAGAATTTAGAATGTTATCAAAAGCAAAAAAGAAACCTAAAGATTATTCAACTAAAGTTTTAACACATCCAGGAGCTTTAACAATTACAAGACCTGCAATACTAAAAAATACTATTATTGAAAAATGGTCTTTTGAAGATAAACTATTGCAAACAACCGATTTATTAATTAACAAAAATTCAATAGAATCCTCTTGGAATAATTTTAAATCTATTTATAGTAAACACAAAGATAATTTCTTGTATGATGATTTTAGAAAGGCAATATTATTAAAAACTGACGTAAATGGATTAGAAGATTTTCTAATTTCACAAAAAACTTTTGTTGATTTCCCATCAGAGGCAGTTATAAGATTCGTAAGGAAGTGTAACGAGTTTGAAAAATTAACTAATTGGACAATTGCAATAAAAACAACAGGTTCTACAGACAAGTATTTGCAAAAAAAAGATACCAATTTTGCTAATAATATTGAATTAATAAAAAGAAGTAGTTCAAAAAAAGAAACAAAGTATTACACTAAACTACTTGATAAAAATATATTTAAAGTATCTGGTGGATCTTCAAATATTTTATCTGGTGGTCGTGATATGAGTATGACTTTAGATGGAGAAAAAATCACACTAATTGAAGAAGAATTCAAAGCTAAATATAATAAAAATGCTCCTGAAAAAGCATTTCGTGAAAAAATGAAACCAACAGATGGATTATTAGTTGTTTTCCTAATGGATTTGACGGAAGTTTTTAAAGATGATGCACTTAAAGAAAAGGCAAACAATGAAAATATAGATTTAACTATACCTTTAATTGGTTACGCAATTGGTATTCCGCCTATTGATGCTGGTCTTGGTGAAGATTATTTAATTAATGTTCATATAAGAGAAAATGAA
>CAZWXC010000165.1:0-6018 GCA_964637935.1 uncultured Flavobacteriales bacterium
ACCCGCAAAAGATAAAAGCAATAACCGATGTGGTTGAAACCGTAGAAGGCGTAATGCTTTTAAACGTAGACCCAGGAAAGGCTACAAACCGAACAGTGATCACTTTTGCAGGCGAACCAGCAGCGGTAATTGAAGCAGCTTTCAGGTTGGTAAAAAAGGCATCTGAAATCATTGATATGAGCAAACACAAAGGCGAACATCCACGATTTGGTGCTACCGATGTTTGTCCGTTGGTTCCAGTGGCAAATATTTCGATGGAAGAAACCGTGAAATATGCGCACAAATTAGGAAAGAGAATTGGCGATGAACTTGAAATCCCAATTTACTTCTATGAGAATGCAGCTACATCAGACCAGCGTAAAAATTTGGCAACAGTAAGGTCTGGTGAATATGAGGGTTTGAAGGATAAATTGGCCAATCCAAATTGGAAACCTGATGCAGGAAGCGCAACCTATAATGCCAAAGTGGAACGCACTGGAGCAACAGCTGTAAGTGCACGCGATTTCTTGGTAGCCTACAACATAAACCTTAACACTACATCTACCAGACGCGCCAATGCCATTGCTTTTGATATCAGAGAACGCGGCCGAGTGAAGCGTGAAGGAAATCCGTTGACTGGCACAATTGTAAAAGACGAAAAAGGCAATCCAGTAAACGAGCCCGGTTTATTAAAGTGTGTAAAAGGTATTGGCTGGTTTATTGAAGAATACGGTGTGGCGCAAATTAGCTACAACTTAACCAATATCAGCGTTACTCCCATTCACACTGCATTTGACAAAACCTGCGAACGTGCTTTGGCCCGCGGTTTACGAGTTACAGGTTCTGAACTAATCGGCTTGGTTCCAAAGCAAGCATTGATTGATGCTGGAAAGTTTTTCTTAGACAAACAAGAGCGCTCACACGGAATTCATGAAGAAGAAATCATCAAGATTGCGGTGAAGTCTTTAGGATTAGATGAGCTAGCTCCATTCAATGTTCGTGAACGCGTGATTGAATACATTCTTGAAGACAAGATGAGCGCAGGAAATAAGTTGGTTAGCATGAGTTTGACCAAGTTTGCAAATGAAACTGCATCAGAATCTCCAGCTCCAGGTGGTGGAAGTATTAGCGCTTATGTGGGTGCATTGGGTGTTTCATTAGGAACAATGGTTGCCAATCTTTCATCGCACAAGCGCGGTTGGGAAGACAAATGGAAATACTACTCAGATTGGGCTGCAAAAGGCCAAGTGTATAAAGATGAGCTTTTGAGATTGGTGGATGAAGACACCAACGCATTCAATAAAATCATGGATGCATTTGGTCTTCCAAAGAAAACTGATGCAGACAAAGCCGCAAGAAAAGCTGCTATTGCCGAAGCTACAAAAGGCGCTACCATGGTTCCATTCAAAGTAATGGAAACAAGCTTAAACTCAATGGAAGTAATGCTTGAAATGGCCAAAACTGGTCTGCCTGCTTCTATTAGCGATGCTGGTGTGGGCGTGCTATGCGCTAGAGCGGCTGTAAGAGGTGCTTATTTAAACGTAAAAATCAACACTAAAGATTTTGAAGATCAAGCCTTTGTCACTGATATTTTGGCGAAAGCGGAAGCAGTAGCGCAAAAAGCAGAAGCCATGGAAGTGGAAATAATGACGCTTGTAGAGAGCAATTTATAACCGAATATTTCAACTAACGTATATAGAACGCTCGTCTGGATTATCTTGGCGAGCGTTTTCTATTTATTGCAATAAATGACCACACAAAAAGACCCAAAATCAAGCTTCAAATTGTGGGAAAAAATCATCTATTTTTTTCCAGTGCAATTGCTTTTTGTGCATTTCAAAAAGAACTTAGTTCTGCTGTTTTATTGGATCATTCTGTTTGCCATCATTACGAAAACGATCTCGCTGAAATATGGTGTTCCGTATTTGTTTCTGTATCCCGAATACTTGGGTAAAGTAAACTTCACTTCTCATTTCATTATGGGAATATTGGCCGGAGCGTTCATTATGGCATTTAACCTTTCTAGCTATGTGGTCAATGGTTTTCGTTTTCCATTTTTAGCTACGCTCACAAGGCCGTTTGTCAAATATTGTCAAAACAATTTGATCATTCCTGTTGCTTTTTCAGCGATTTACATTTTAGGAATCATCAGCTTTCAATCAGAGTATGAACAACTTAGCAAGCTTGAAATCTTACTGAACATTTCGGGTTTTATTTCGGGTAATCTGCTCTTTATTGCTATGACGGTTTTCTACTTTATTTCTACCAATAGAAACGTAAACTATTATCTGCCTAAAAAGGGAAAAGCCGATTTCGTAAATCCTGTAAAAGACCTTTTTAGCAGCCGTAAAAAGTGGAAATCGCACCATGTAAAGCACAACAAAGAATGGAAAGTGGCTAGCTATATTTCGAACTATGGTAAAATAGCTTTGGCCAGAGATAGCAGCCATTACAAGCGCGAAACGCTGGAGAAAGTATTTTCTCAAAACAGGATCAATGCATCGGTGTTTCAAGTGATTATTCTTGCCGCCATTTTCGTAATGGGTTTGTACAACGAAAACGAGTGGTTTATGATTCCGGCAGCAGGCTCTATCCTGCTCTTTTTCACCATGTTTATGATGCTCACTTCAGCCTTTTACTCTTGGTTTCGCGGTTGGACAAGCATTGCCATTTTAAGTCTTTTGATAAGTGCCAATTATTTATCTACCAAAGACATTTTCTTGTATGAAAATCAGGCCTATGGCTTGAATTACGATACTACCCAAGTTGAATATTCGCAGCAAAGCATTCTGGCGCTTCAAGAAAACCGACAAAACCTTTACCTCGATGTGGAAAATGGGTTGACCATGCTCCAAAATTGGAAAGCTAAGACTGGAAAAGAAAAACCAATTGCTGTTTTCTTAAACGTGCCTGGCGGTGGATTGCGTTCTGCACTTTGGACCATGCAAAGCGTGAATCAAGCGAATGAACTCACTGACGGAAAACTTTGGAATAACGTGGTGTTGATTTCTGGTTCTTCGGGCGGTATGGTGGGCGCAGCATATTTACGCGAATACTATCATCGACTCGATTTTGAGAACGAAACCATCAATTTTGAAACCCTCAAAAACGATATCAGCAAAGACAAACTGAATCCTGTGGCTGCTACTGCGGTGTTGAACGATCTTTTATTCCGATTCAAAACCTTCGATTATGAAGGAAAAACCTACACCAAAGACCGCGCTTATGCCTTTGAACGCAAGCTAAATAAAGACACACGCGGCTGGTTAAACCGCAGGCTTTGGGATTATCACACGCTTGAATTACAAAGCGAAATGCCCATGATTTTACTTTCGCCCACGGTGAGCAACGATGGCCGAAAATTGCTGATTTCGGCACAACCCATTTCGTATTTGTGCTACAATACCGATAGCAATCAAATGAACGAAAACATTGAGTTTACGCGCTTTTTCGAAGATCAAGATGCTAAAGATCTCACGTTTATTTCAGCCTTGCGCATGAGCGCCACGTTTCCGTATGTTTTTCCTGCGGCCAACTTGCCTACCGAGCCATCTACCCAAGTACTTGATGCAGGTATAAGAGATAATTATGGCATGAGCAATACTTTGAAATTCATTTACTTTTTCAAAGATTGGTTGCTTGCAAACACAGAGAAAATTGTGGTGATTCAAGTGCGAGATCAGCCAAAGTTTAAAGATGTGGTGAAGGTTAAAAAACCAAGTTTAATTGAAGAAATTAGTCAGCCCATTGGTATGTTTTACAGCACTATTTTGAATGTGCAAGACTATCAAATGGACGACCAGTTGAGGCTTTCTAAAACGTGGTATAAAGGAGAAATTGAAGTGCTTGATTTGGTGCTTGATCGCTCAGATGCAAACCCAATTAGCTTGAGCTGGCACTTAACAAACCGAGAAAAATCAAGGATTGAACAAGCCATTTTTACTCCGCAGAATCAGCGTGCATTCGGTGAGTTGAAAAATGTGTTTAATTAGTCTTCAAACTCAATCAGTTCCGTAATTCTGTTTCTAAAAGGCTTGAAGCGTAAATTGTCTCTGTTACTGAGCACGAAATAGTAGGTGTCTTTTTCGTAATACCAGCGATGATAGCTATTGTAGCCATATCCTCGACCTGAAAATGCACAGAATTTACCGTGTTCATCTTCCGCAAAAAACCAAGAATATCCAAATCGCCAACCCTCTTCAAGCGCATACTCATCGCTTAAATCAAAAGCCGTTTTAATGTGTTTTTTAAACCTTGGAGAAGTAATCAAGGCATTGCCGAAAGCAAGCATATCGTCTGCACTTGCCACCATGCCACCTTCACCACTCACTGCAGCTCCATACCTGGTTGGCTTGCCGTTTAAGCTTCCATTCACATACTCGGCTTCATCGTATGCAAATCCAGCTGAAAACATGTTCATGGGTGTAAAATATTCTTCGATCATGGCTTCTTCAAAACTGCCTTCAAATGTTTCTGCAATCATTTGCGAAAGCAGAAAATAATGGCTGTTGCTGTATCCCCATTTACTGCCAGGCTCATATTCGGTGCTGTCTAGTGCACAGATTAAACGCATGACGCTGTCGTTGGTCAAGTATTTCTCCTGTTTTATGATGGCATAAAAATCTGCAATAGCTGCGGTGTGATTTGCCAATTGGTGAATTTCTATTTTGGCCAAGTTTGAATCTAAACACGAGAACCATTCGCCAATTTGAGTTGAATCGGTCAATTCCTCTGCTTCCATCATATCTAAAATGGCAAAGGCTGTGAAGTTTTTGGTAAGCGAAGCAATGGAAAAAGCAGTATGTTGTGAAATTGGAGCAACGCTTTTATCACTTTCAAAACCACTGGTAAGTGCAATGCTTTCTTTGGGCGAAACAATGCCCACAACACCGCTAAATCCTTTTTCACCAAACTCTTCTTTGGCTATTTGCAACATGCGGTCTTGCAATTGCGATTTCGCGGAAAATTGACCAATAATAAGGGCGAATAAAATGGTGGCGGTTCGCATCTAATAAACTAAAATTGAAGCATTTTGCTTAAATATATAACTTCTAATGATACTTTGAATGTCTTGATCGTCATAACCGGGTTCTATGTACGCTCTAATTTCTTCTGCCGAAGTTAGGTCAACAGTAGTTGGAACAATTCCGTGGCCTTTATAACGTCCTTTTTCAAGCAATACTACGCTTTGCTCATTTTCATTAAATCCTTTGCCTTTTATGATCAGCGTGTCGCCCGCCATGGACAAGTCGTCACGTGCCATTTCAAAACGATCGTTGTAGTGTTTTGGGCTTTCATCGCCCACACAGGCTCCGTTGCACGCACCGTGAACTTCTTCAAAACAGTGTCCGTTAAGTTCTTGCATGCCTGTGTATCGAGCACATAATTTGTGCGCTCTTTTCACACGCTCCAACGCGTCTTTGGCTTCAGACTGATTTCTGAATGACACAATGGGTTTTTCCCACTTACCTACTCTACCTATCGAAAATCTTCCGTAACCGTTTTGATCGAAATAGCTGAAAATTCCCCAATTAAGTGAAATGCGCTTCATCAAATCATTGTATGGCGGCCAATATTTTTTGATCTCACGCGCTTCTGTTAGCAACGCAATCAGTTCGTTTGGACACTCAATAAAATCTACTCGCGTAATATGATCGGTAAATCGGCCTTTGAATCCAGTGTGCGTAGAACCGCGAAAATGCTCCGAAACGCGTTTCTTCAAATTGTTGGCTTTGCCCACATAAATCACCTTGTTTTTCTCGCCATAAAAGATGTAGACGCCCATGCTTTCGGGCATGCGATCAAAAGATGCTCTGTCAAGGTTTGGCGGCATGGTTGCTTCGCGGCTTCGGGCGTTTAGCGCAAATTCCATATGATTATCCTGATCTCTTTCGAGAAGCATTTTAAACAATGTTGCCGTAAAATCACAATCGCCCATGGCGCGGTGTCGCGCTTCTATTTCATGGCCAAAATGCTTGGCTATTTTTCCTAAACTGTAGGAGTTTAATCCCGGAATTAGCTTTCGCGATAAGCGCACTG
>CAZWXC010000166.1:0-6003 GCA_964637935.1 uncultured Flavobacteriales bacterium
ACTCGATTTTTCAAGAACAACTGCGCTGTATTATGTGCGCGATTTGTTAGTGCAGAAATTGAGTATGAAAAAACTGGTTATTGGATACGATCATCAGTTTGGTAGAAACAGAGAAGGAAGCATAGATCAGTTGCGAGAATACGCGCCACTTTATGGTTTTGACGTGAGCGAGATTCCAGCTCAGGATATTGATGATGTTGCGGTAAGTTCTACTAAAATTAGAAATGCACTGCTAGGTGGTGAAGTGCTTTTGGCGGCTAATTATTTGAACTACAACTATTTTGTAACAGGTAGTGTGGTGCAGGGCAGGCAGCGCGGCAAAGGACTTGGTTTCCCAACGGCCAACATTAAAGTGCATTCTGATACTAAGTTGATTCCAAAAGAAGGTGTGTATGCCGTGAAGGTTTTAATTGACGATGTATTCTATAAAGGAATGTTGAATATTGGGTTTAACCCAACGTTTGAAGCTTCTAAAAACCGCACAATGGAGGTCAATATTTTCGACTTTGATCAAGATATTTATCATAAGAATATACGAGTCTATTTTATGGACCGTATTAGATCTGAACAACGTTTTGACGGACCAGAATCACTTACCGCTCAGTTACTGTTAGATAAGGTAAAGGCATTATCCATTTTAGAATGATGCGTTTGCTGCTTTTATCTTTTCTCTTGATTTCTGCACGATTAATGGCTCAGGATAGTGTGTTTATTGATTTGAAAAGTGCATTGGAAAACCCGCTTGCTGTCAAGGAATTGAAGCTGAAAAAGATGCATTTACATGCTTTTCCTAGCGATCAATTGAGTCAAATGGTCAATTTGAAATCACTGACACTTAAGCAATGCGAGATAAAATCATTGCCAAGCGACTTGAGTTTTTTGAGTGAGCTAGAATATCTTAATCTTTCTGCTAATCAAATTGCAGAAATACCATCCAGTATAAGCGTTCTGGTTAACTTGAAGTTTTTGGATTTATCTTCTAATGAAATCAAGCAATTGCCAAGCTCCATTTATAGTCTGATGAAAATGGAGGTTTTGGTGCTATATGCAAATAGTCTTGAAGACTTGTCTCCAAGGTTGGCTGAGATGAAAAAACTGAACTTGTTGGATGTTCGTGGAAACCAACTTAAGTTGATCTCAAAAAAAGAATTGAAAACTTGGCTAGGCCCAGATGTGAAATTGAAAAAATCAAGCGGTTGCAATTGCTAGGCAGTCAAAGATTGTGGAGGCAAATGTTTCTCAACATTATGTATGCTTCTTCTTTGCTTTTTACAGTTAGCGTCTACAAAATAGTATTCTAGATAATCTTCCGAATAGATTTTAATCAACTCTTCTTTTACTAGGGCTGTCTCTCTAGTTTTAGATTGCACATCTACATTGACACAAAAGCCACCTTTTTTCGGAAAAGGAGCACTATGTAAACGTGCAATGTAAATCAACTTTGAGGCGATATCAGGATGCTCTATTCTGATAGTAGCGTCACCTTCAAAAGCCAAATTCAATAAAACAATATTGTTGGCAGAATACATTAGCTTTCGTTTGTTTAGATGTAAATAATGCACATCAACATCAAGCTTGCTTGGTAACACACCAGTTGTCATACTCAATTGCAATAACAAATGACCAGAAATTGAGTCTACTAAAATCACAACCTAATTAGTGTAAAGTTGACTGCTATACATTGGTAATTAGAATTGCTAGAATTATTACATCAATAACTACTACACTTAGGTAAAGCCATCCTGATTCTTTCATGATTCTTTCCACTTTTTTGCTTTCCATGACTGTTAGATTTTTCATGTTAGCGAAACTATCATCCGAAACTATTTTTGACCTCGGGGTGATAACTAAAAGCGGAGATTAGGCAAATCTCTTAGATCAACGTACAGATCCTAATACAAATCATCAAAGAGGCGATGATGCACCGCATACATTACGAGTCCAGCAAGGTTTTTAGATCCTGTTTTTTCAAGTAAATTTCTTTTGTGAGCATCTACAGTTCTTGGTGAAATAAAGAGCGTATCGGCAATTTCGTTGTTCGAAAATTCTTTCATTACTAGTTCGAGTACTTCTAACTCACGTTCGGTCAACGGCATTTCTAAAGAAACTTTTGAGTAGCTCTTTTTGTTGGTTCCAGCCATGCTAGACATCACAATGTTAGTCACTTCAGAAGTGAAGAAATTGCGACCCGAGGACACGCTTTCCAATGCCTCTTTAAGCTCTTCTTGGGTTGAATTTTTTAGAAGATATCCTTTTGCGCCAGCCTGCATCATTTGCTTGATATGGTGGGGCTCGCTAAACATTGAAAGCGCAATGCACTTAATGTCAGGGTATAATTGAAGGATTTGCTCGCAAAGTTCAATGCCGTTCATTCCGTCCATGCCAATGTCTAGAAGGGCAATGGTTACTAAACTGCTATTTGTTTTAAGCCATTCAAGTGCCTGAGCACCATTTTGAGCTTCGCCAACTACTGTTACATTTTCAAGACCATCTAAATAATACTTAATGCCTTCTCTTATTATTTTGTGATCATCAACTAGTAAAATGTTCTGTTGTTCCATGTTTAATTGTTTGGGTGGATGGGTATTTCAATTAATATATGAGTGCCTTTTTTCGGTTTACTACTTACTTCAAAATCTCCCCCCATAGCCTTAGCACGACTCATCATTCCTCCTACGCCAATTCCGTTTTTAAGTTTCTTAGATTTTGAATCAAATCCTTCTCCATTGTCGTCAATAGTTAAGATCAAAACCTCATCATAATACATTATTTGTATAGATCCTTCTGTGGCTTGGCTATGTCTAATGATGTTGTTTAGCGCTTCTTGGCAGATTCTAAAAATATTGATTTCCTTTTCTTTAGATAGTCTGAAGCCGTTAAGATTGCTGTTAAAGTTGAAATTGATATTACTCACCAGTGACACTGAGTTTAGCATGGTATCAATGGCGTCTTCAAGACCCGCTTCCTCTACCGATTTTGGAAGTAAATTATGTGCAATAGCACGCGCTTCTTGTATTCCGGTATTTGTGTAATGAATTGCTTGTTTAAGTTTCTCTTTCCCGTCTTAACTCATAACGGTTTCATCCATAAGCACTTTGTTCATACTCAAAACTGCGGCACTCAAACTTTGGCCAATACTATCGTGAAGCTCATAAGAGAGCCGTTTTCTTTCTTTTTCTTGTGCTTCTAGCGTTGAGGTTAAAATGAATTCTTCGGTCTCTATTTGGCTGGTGATATCTCTAATCAGAATAAGTGCTTGATTAATCTGATTGTTTTCATCCTTAAGCGGAACACTCGAAAAAGCGAGGATGATCCTATTACCGTCTTTTAGAATAGTGCTTTCTTGAAAACTTGAGCTCAACGATTGATTGAATGTTTTGCCTAAACCGTACGAAATTTTATTTAGCAGTTGTTCAGACGGCTTGAGCAAAATGGAGAGAAAGCCATAGAGTGAAACATCAAGGTTTAGGCCAAGCCGAGCAGCTTTTTCATTGAATTTTGATAGGATTTGGATAAACTGTGGGTTTACTTGTTTTAACCTGTATTCTCCATCCTTATTGCGTGTAATTAGCAAGGTAGATTCTTGAATGTTGTTTACAATAGTTGCGAGTCGTTCTGTTGTTAGATGAAGTTCCTTTCGGGCTACACTTTCGTCATTACGGAGCTTACTTGCTTCAAATGCTCTTTCTACACTTATGTTTAATCGATCACGCAAGTTGTCTTTAGAAATGAAGTCATCAGCACCACTCTTAATCACTTCGGCCGCTTTTTCATCGCCAACAACCCCACTACATACTATGAATGCGATGTGTTGGTTTTTTTCTCGTGCCCAGTTCAATACTTCTATTCCCTTAAATCCAGGTAAGTTGTAATCTGACACAATCACATCCCAAGTTTGATTTAATTGCTGAAGAACGTCATCGCGATCTTCTGCAATTTCAATGAATTCGCAACCGCCTTTTCTCAACTGGCGGCTAATCAGCTCTGCATCTGTTGGTGTGTCTTCAATTAATAGAATGCGTTTGGGAAACATAGCTAAACTTAGGCTTTATTTATTCGCAGCCAATACTGGCACAGTGTTGTCATCATCGCATTGTATTCTTTATAGTCTGCAGGTTTTTGCACATAGCCGTTTGCTCCTAATTCATAGGCTTTTGCAATATCTTTTTCAATTTTTGAAGAAGAGAGCATTAATATAGGAATTCGCTTCGAAAAGATTCTAGAACGCAATTTGGTCAAAACATCAAAACCGCTTAATTCAAACATCTTAATGTCTAAAAGCACTAAATCAATACTTTCTGAATCAACCAACGGGTCATTGTAGTTTGAGATCAGATCCATAGTTTGTTGAGCTGTCTGAATCCAAGTTACTTTGACAGATGAGTCAGATTTGCGAATTGTTCTGACGGCAAGCTCAGCGTCTTCTGCACTGTCGTCTATTAAAAGAATATGTTTATTCATAGTAAAGTGGCAATGTGAAATAGAAGCTTGCACCTTCGTTTGGTACACCTACTGCCCAAACTTTACCTCCATGTTTGTCAATTATTTTTTTCACGATGCTCAGCCCAACTCCAGTGCCCTCAAAGTTTTTGGATGAGTGCAATCGTTGAAACACTTGAAATAAACCTTTCGAATTATTTACATCGAAACCAATTCCATTATCAGAAACACAGAATTCGTAGGCTTTATCCACCTTTTTACATGACACGTTGATGGTCGGATTATTTGCTTTTGATGAATACTTAATGGCATTTCCAATCAAGTTTACTATAACTTGTTTAAACATGCCCGAGTCTGCAAATACGATAGGCAGTTCGTCACAATTAATAATGGGAAAATTATGCTTGTTCTCGTTTCTCAATTCGGTTATTACTGCCTCAAAAACTCGACTAGCGTTGATTTCAGTTCTTATAACTTCTTTTCTTGATGTTCTAGAAAAGAGTAAAAGGTCATCAATAAGTGTAGACATTTTTTGGCTGTTTCCGATGATTACGTTAAGCAATCTATGCCCTTCTTCATCCAAGGCTTCATTGTATTCTTCTTCAAGAATTTGGCTAAAGCCACTGATCGCTCTTAGTGGAGCACGTAAATCATGAGAAATGCTGTATGCAAATGATTCTAAGTCCTCATTGGTTTGCTGCAGTTCGCGTGTTCTATTTTCAACTTTAAGTTCTAATTCCTTGTTAAGGTCAATTAATTGTTGGTGAACTTCCCGTTTATCTGATATATCCCGTCCCTCGGGAATCAAGTACATTACAGCACCTTTTTCGTCAAGAATAGGTCTGATCGAAAGATCAACTGTGAGAGTACTTCCGCCAACGCCAATTATTTCTGTCTCATATCTTATCAGTCTGCCTTTGCCTGCAGATTGAATGGCCTTTTTAAGCTGGAGTTTGCCTTCAGCTTTGTATTGAAACCAAGGCGTGTCCCAAAATTTTAAACCTTTTACACTTTCAAGGCTAATTCCACCAAAATCTAATGCGGTTTCATTGGCTTCAATTAAGCTGCCATCTGCTTTTAACAAACCCACAAATTGGAAGCTTTGATTAAAAATGGCTTTGAATCTTCTTTCGCTGTCAAGCAAAAGATTTTTATGATTTAAAGAATCTTCAATATCCTGAAAAACTCCAATCATTCCATGGCATTCATTTCTCTCATTCAGTATTGGTAGTGCTTGCACTCGCAAGATAAGTCGAGAAATGCTTTTTTCGGATTGATTAATTTTAAGATCAATAGAGATTGGATGGTGATCGCGTATCATTTGATTTACTAAATCATTAAACTTTAATTTAGTAGAATCTTCATAACTATTAAATACGGCACTCCATGTCCATATTTTATTCGAATCTAGCCCGTGAAGATTGAATGAATTGAGCGACCAGCGAGATTCGCTTTTTTCGAAATCGATACTCCAAGATCCAATCTTAGCCATTGTTTCTACTTGATCATCAAACCTTGATGTGGGCATTTTATCAATGACTAAGTTTTCAATGGAGTAGAACA
>CAZWXC010000167.1:0-5998 GCA_964637935.1 uncultured Flavobacteriales bacterium
TCAAAATTACTATCAAGATGACTCGCAAGCACACCAAGCACCTCATGCTCTCGGCTACCCAAACTGTGATAAGTTTGATTTGGAATGGAATGAATCCAAACAGCTAGATACGGGAATAGCACTTTATTTTTGGCAACCCTGAAAAACTTTCTATTGTGAGACTTAGGTATAGCAGAGGCTCCAATAAGCTGCGTTTTCTTGTAGACCAAGACAGGTTCCCACTCATCTTTGAAGCATGCATCCAAATACCATGGTTTCAAAAAAAGAGGCAAGTCTTCATTCTTTTCAAAAAATGCTAAAAAAGATTCCTTGCTATTGCTAACTGATATTGCCATTTGATAAATGAGTCAATTCTAGGTATTCAACAATGTGAAAAATCAAATTAATTTAAACTGATTCAAGCTTCAAATGTACCTTTTGCGGATGAAAAAAAGAGCTGTTTATGGAGTATAAATCCTAGAGTATCCAAGTATTTTCGGACCAGATAGGAATATTAACTATATTCTTCGCAGCGTACTCACTATTTGGCATTTCGTGTTCAACAATTACATCGTTATGATTTCGGAAGATTTGTTCCAAAGTTTCTGGCCAATTATAATTTGAAGCTTCAATTTGGATGTTCTTTAATTTCAAAAAGTTTCTAAACTTATCATCTGGATCTAATACCGATAGTCGATTCCAATGAATTTCTGCATTTGCGCTTGAATACACATCCAAACCAATTTCTTTTAAGATTCGTTCAACTTGAAAAGCTTTATTTTCATCGTATTCATATCGCTCTTGCTGCATTTTTATGAGTTGAATTTTCTCAACTCGCATTTTTTCAATTTTAATCTCTTTTGACTTTATGAACTTAAAAATTAAGCCGATAGCTCTGAAGAAGAAACGAAATAAGCTACTGATTCTATAAAATTTTAATATCCCTAGAATATTGAGACCGAGCAAATTCAAAAGCCATAGTTGATGAGGCTTGTCCACTCCTCGGGTATAATTATCTTCAGCTGTAACTTCAAACAAAAGTCGAAGCTTTTGAAGGTCAGTTAAAGTTGACCGTTGGCTTTCAAATGGAAACGTTTTAATATGTCTTGCAATTACTTTAGATAAAGACAGATCTTTTTCATTCAAATTCATTGAAAGTGCTCCACCTGAAAATCCTGTAAGAGGTTTGTCAAATGCGAAAGAGTGAAGCGAAGCATTTGATAGGGTGCCTAGGCTTATTCCTTGAAGCTTTGATCCATGATTGTGGGAAAGATCATCTACCAAAAAAATATTTTTATCTCTGCAATAAGAAGCAATTTCAAGGTATTCTTCGTTTGGAATTCCCTGATAATGAACTAAAACTAAAACATCTGGAATTACCGATTGACTCTTAAGAGAGTTTAAACTTAAGGAAAAGTCATTTAGTTTAATATCAATGAGTAATGCTCGGCATTGAGCTTCTAAAATTGCCTCCATACTAGAAACACAATTGAAGGATGTTAATCCAACTATGAGTTCATTTTTCGCCCACAATTCTTTTAGAACAATCAAAAGAAACTTAAGACTCGCCCTTCCAGAGTTGAAATAGTATTTTCCATCTTCAAAAGAATGATCATTTTGATTTTTATACAGATCAGTAAAATCTTCCGTACGCAAATATTTTGGTCTCGCTCGACAAATCATACATTCAATTTGAAAGAATCAGCTATCAATTCTATTTCATCAATTTCCGTTTTAGAAAGAAAATTTTTAGAGCTTTTTTTCAAGGTGATCGGAGATTGTAGTTTGAAATTTTGATTAGAGCCGAAAGTAAAATCGGCTACATCTGAAAGCACTAAATCGGGATTCTCACAAAGCTGCTCATAAGAAATTGTGAGCTTATTTTGATCTGGAATTTCATCAAAGTCTTTTTTTATTTGTTGTTCAATAAAATATACCTGTCCAACCACCTGGGTCAAATAATCCTTTTCTTTTAAAAAAGAATACTCCTTAGGCTTGATACTCCACCATGCATTTTTATCCCCTCGAATATCCAGTCTAGCCTTTATTATGGATTGCACATTAGCGCTTAGCTCACGAGAAATAAAAATAAACTTTGCATCAGGCAAAACTGCTCTGATGTACTTGATTCGTTGACCAGCATGCATATTCTTGAAAACAAAAGGCTTACCCTCACTTTCCATAGGCACTTCAATAGAGTTCTTAAAGAACTCTGTTGCATCACTAGTAACATCCAGCTCAGTTGCATAATGCCTGTTCCGAGGAAGCTTTACATACCAAAAATCGCCACACTCGCTTGGCGCTCCCCATCCTGACTTCAGCGTATCTCCGTAATTGGAGGTTAGTGAAAAGTTTCTCTTCTTGTTTAAAAATCTTTTTTCTAAGGCGAAGCCAATGTTCAACCAACGAAAAAAAACGTGTGTAAAGTTGCTGATGTATAAAACATCCAACTCATTGATCAAGATTTGATAAAACAATGTTGAGCCTGACCTAGGTGCACCAATAATAAAAACAGGTTTACGATTAGTCTTATCACTGCTTTTCCTGTGACGAGTGATTATTAGTTTTTCTAGCCAGTCAAGAAAAAATCCGAAAAAAAAAGATACCAGTTTACTGTAAACGCTAATCGGGTTCAATTTGCGAGATAGCTTGCTATTAAAGCTCAAATTCAAATGTTTTTTCTGACCTCGAAAATAGAGTAATTTAGAATATTTTGGGTTAATCTAATTGAATGATGTAAAGACACAATGTAAATATGAAGTTTATAAGATATTTGCCAAAATACATGAAACTCGATTTCTATGACATTTGATGAAGCAATAACCAGTGGTGGTGATGAAAGAATAGAGCTCAAAGCCAACGGTTTAAACAAATATTACCTAAATCCTCTGGTTTCAAATGGACACCTAAATAGGGGTTCTTGCACCTGTTCTCCCATCAGTGATGATGTTAAACCTAGGGTAAAAGGTGTTTTTAACAGAATCACTTCTGGTGAAGCCACAATTGAAGATATAAGGATTAAGCAGCGGTTTAGAATGAAGGCACTTTTACAAGATTCTTACACAGAAGATTTCAATATTTTCTTTGCGCCTTCTGGAAGCGATCTATGTTACTTTCCCCTGCTATTCGCTAAAATAACAAATCCTAATAGACCTATTATGAGTCTGATCACTTGCCCCGAAGAGCTTGGAACAGGAACGCTGCTGGCAAATGGTGGTAATTACTTTTCAGAAAAAACACAGGTATTAGAATCGGTTGAAAAAGGAAGTGCTCTCAATAACAATCTTGAAGTGAGCCAAATTCTATTTGCTGCTAGAGATATTGATGGAAATATTCTTGACCATAAAGCTGAAATTTATAGTGCTATTGAGCAATACACAGATTCGCACCATATTATCGTAAACTTGGTTATTGGGAGTAAATCGGGCATAGAAGATAACATTTCTATCATAAAAGATGGTCCAAAAAATGTAACTTATGTGGTAGACTTGTGCCAAATGAGGGCCACTCCAAAGCTCTTCAATGAACTACTAGAATTGAATTGTCTCTTAATGATTACGGGATCTAAGTTTTATCAAAGTCCGCCATTTTGTGGTGCATTGCTTATCCCTGAGAAAGTATCAAGTAGTATCAAAAAAGCCGAAATTACTTCTGAGATGGTTGCTGGTTTTGACACAGTTTTCTCAAAGTACGACATACCCCCTGTGTATAAAAACATAAGAGCTCAATTTCGTGAAATAGAAAACATTGGACTGACACTTAGATGGGAAGCGGCTTTGTGCGAGTCTGAATTGATCGTAGCTTACGGTGAACGTGATGTAACTTATGCCATAAGTGCCTGGAACAAAAAAATAACCGAAGCCCTGAGTACATCAGACAAATTTATTTTGATGTTTGATCAAGATAAAACGAATAGAAGTATTGTCTCTTTTATGGTTCAAAAAGATGATAAAATACTCAACAGCAATCAATTAAAGATGATCTATGATGAGCTTTTGCTCAACAGTAAAAAGTATCAATCCAAATATGAAAGTATCTCTATTGGGCAGCCAGTGAATTATGAAAACCACTCGTTTTTAAGATTTGCACTTGGATCAAGAAACATTCGAAATTTGATAGAATCAGGATACGACTACAGTTCTGATGAATTGATCGTGAACGTTTTAGAACAAATAATTGAAGAGCTAAACTTCTAATTTTTTCTTATTGGTTTTACTATTCGCGAAACGATACTAATTAAATCTTCTGATACTTTAAGGTAGTAAAGAGAAGAAATAGCGAGGATAGCGTAAAAGGAAGAACGCATCAAAATATCGAAATAAGGAGAGTTTAATTCAGGCAAGGAAAGGGTTAAGCCCAAACAAATGAGTATAATAACTAATGCTTTTATTGTTTGAATTGAAAACGGCTGAATTTTGAGAATAGCATAAACAAGGACGCTTAAAATCAAATTATTTACCATAAAGGTTAAAGCAGTAGCAATGGCAGCACCTGCAATACCATAAATAGGAATAAAAATCAGGTTGAACACTACTGCCAAAACCAGAAGACTCAACCTAATCCAGAACGAATGCTTGAAATATGGGCTCAATTGCAAAATTTCAATGTTCGCTCCAGCTGCAACATCAAACCATTTACCTAGTCCTATAAAAAACATCACCCATTTTCCGCTGCTATACAAATCTCCATTTGGAATGATTTTGTAAAAGGAATCAATGTTTACAAAAATCAAGCAAAATATAAGCCCACCTAAGATCAGTTGAACTAAACTTGATTTCTTGTAAATGGATTCAATCTCAACCATGTTGTTAGTAGCCCATTCTTTAGCTAAAGTTGGTATTACCGACTGATTTATAGCACGCTTCGGAAACTCAATCAACACACCCAGTTGCAATGCAATTGCATAGATACCTACGGCTTCTAATCCAATCATCGAGGAAAGCATCCAAGTATCGAGTTTGATTACGATGCCGCTCGTTACGGCAATTAGAAAAATAAAAAGTGAGTAAAAAACGAACTCTTTGTTAATGGTTTTTTTAAAATCCCAGTTTGAAATTAAAAATCGCTCTTCAGGGAAATCTCTTAGGTGCATGAAGATCAAAACTACAGTCATCGCAGAGTGTGCAACCACTACTCCTATCACAACTTGAGTGTAATCATAACTGAAATATGAAATAATAAACGCTAGTAAAATAAGTAACACTCTGGTTAATACTTGTTCTAAGAAATTTGCTCTCTGTATTTTGTAATGCGCTTGTTCAAACGCCTTAAAAAGTTGAAATAATGATACTATCAATCCTAAAATTGGAACGTATATCAATAGAGGCACAATCTCTGGACTTCGGCCAACCATCCAACCTTCAACAATTGGTAAAAAAATAAAAAGGAGCGAGCTAAAAAAAACAAAACCCAACAAATTCCAGAACAAAGCGAAAACCTTGAGTTTATTAACTTCTTGAATAGACTTACTCAGTTGAAAATAAAATTTAACGAAGGTTGCACTGCTACCAACCAGAAAAACAGGAGCTGCAATAAAAGACAAGTCAATAAAGAGCCTAATAATTCCAAGCTGATCAGGCCTCAATAATGCAGGGTAAATAATCAGTAGCTGTACCGAGCTGAATACTAGCCCGATAACCTGAAACATCGATGACGCTATGCTTTGCTTTTTTATTTCACCCATCTAATGTCAAATTCTAGCATAATGCCAAACCTATCTCCTCTTTTATCAAACAATTTTTTCTAAAATGCCCCTTCCCCCCTTTTGTTCGTTTTAACAAGTTCTTTGAAGAGACAATAGATATTCAGAAAATGTTAAGTCTATTTTTGAACTCCCCATCGCTGTTAAATTTTGCCCTGCTCAGGTGGTAAGAATAGCATGGCAATATTACTAATATGAATCAGCCAAATATTTCTCAAAAGCATAATACGCGTCAAGAAATCTTAAACCATCATAAAAACTTAAGATCATCTGGTTTACTATCTAAGCAAGACAATGCTTTTATACTCATTGACTTTG
>CAZWXC010000168.1:0-4012 GCA_964637935.1 uncultured Flavobacteriales bacterium
TTTACATCCCAGCCAAGCCTGGAACTCAGCCATAAGGGCAGGGACCTTAGCGGGATTTGGCAACACCACGGCGGCACCAGATATACGGACAGGGACACTGCGGTAATGGCCAGCATTCTCGTCGTTTATTCCTTTAAGGATTACATTGTGAATTTTAAGGATATCATCCTCTTTTAAGCTGTTAGATTGACGGCTGACTTGCTCTTTAACCCAATCCAAAGCATGGGCATGATTGGTCGCCTCCAAATGCTCAATTAATGATTTACCACCAACCGTTAAACCTTTCTCAACAACAAGTGCTGTTTCACGACGCGTGAGTGTGTTGCCCTCGATAGCATTACTTGTAAACGTTAGCTCTACACGAAACCATTCCTCCAAATTATTCACTAGGACAGGGGGCAAGGGCCTGTATGTATCGAGGAGTTGTTTTTGACTTGAGAGCATAGCATATTTCATAGATAAACTATAAAGTATAACGTTATGCTTTTCAATGAATAAGTGAGCTCCAAATTGATGTTTCGGGGGCTACTCCTGATGTTTAAAACAGCAAAAGTAACAGATGAATTCTAAGATTTTCTTAAAGTGTTAGACTTTGCGACACTAACACTTTGCTAAAGATCCTTATACAAACGCTTATTGCTAGAGGGACGTTAGATGAATACGGAATGAAAATGGTTCAATATCTTTGAGGCTTAAAACTCTAATTTACATTTTATAAAATATACCCCTCTTATCCCATTTATGATTTTAACTTACTTGAATTCGATGTTATTTTTTTCTGGTCAAGGTAATATCTAATTAATCCTAATCAAAATAAATATCACACGGCATCAAAAGGTTAAAAATCCAATTAAGCTAAGTGCTTATTAAAGAAAGCTAAAGTCCGTGACCATGCCAGCTCTGCCTCTGCGGGTGCATAGCGAGCAGTTGAATCATTATGAAAGCCATGGTTAACGTTTTCATAAAAGTGAGCAATGTATTGGGCATCGTTAGCTATCAATTGTTTTTCGTAGTCATCCCAAGTGCTGTTAACACGCTCATCGTTACCCGCAAATTGAATTAAAAGAGGGCCTTTAACATGCTTGAGCATACTTTCTTCTGCAGGGGTGCCATAAAAAGGGACGCCAGCTGAAAGTTGCTCAGGCATTGAAGCGGCAAGCATATTTACGATGTAGCCACCAAAACAAAAGCCTACCGCCCCTAACTTACCTGAACTGCGTTTATGAGCCTTAATAAATTCTGCGGCAGCGATAAAGTCTTCTTCAATCTTAGCTTTATCCATACCGCGCTGCATTTCACGGCCCTCATCGTCATTTCCAGGATACCCACCAAGCGGATACAAAGCATCAGGAGCAAAAGCTAAATACCCCTTTTTAGCCAAGCGGCGCGTAACGTCCTTGATGTATGGGTTCAGGCCACGATTTTCATGTATGACTAAAACTGCAGGTGCTATATCAATATTATTAGGGGCAACTAAATAACCTTCACATTCGCCATGGCCGTTCTTTGACGAAAATTTAGTATAATTGGCAGTGATATCAGGGTCGTTAAATGAGACCTGCTCAGCTAGAGCGTAATTTGGTATCAACGAGCCCATAAGAAAATTTAAGCTGAAACCCAAAGCGGCAAGGCCACCAAGACGCCTAATAAAAGTCCGTCTATCAATAAGACCATGTGCATATTCATCATACCAATCAAAAGCTTCTTGAGGAATTTTTCGTGCATCTAGTAACTGGTCTTGATCTGTCATTTTATATCTCCAAATATCTTTAGAGCATAATGTTGAAGGCAACCGCATGCAAACCTTTCAGATTATAAATCTATAAAATGATACGACAGGCATACTAAAAAGGGCAGTGTCGCAAAGTTTAAGGCTTTAAGAAATTATTGAAAATTGGCTGTTACTTTTCCTATTTTAAGCATCAGTTGTAACTCCATGCTTTCATTATCTAACCGTCATTATCCCGTCTCAATCATTCTGCAATGCGTGGCTTTGGTATGTGTCTTATGCTCTGAGCTGGTCTTGTCAGATTAAAATAAGTTTTTAGGAAGTTTCTGATGTTTTGTTCGGTATGAGTAAATTATCACATATCGGCAAGACAGCATTTTAATTTGACAAGATCGGTTGACCAGAATTTTGAACTCTGTGATCATACTTTTTTATAAATAGACTTAAATAAAATGTGAAAAATAAAAATTGTATTTAAAATTTAAAAATAAAAACGATCAAAACGGTAATATTTTATTCGTGATTTTGATCGGTGTCGCTCTATTTGGTGCATTATCTTATGCTGTTACAAATACTAGCCGTGGTAAAGGAGAAGGAGTGGAGAGTGAAACAGAACTAACAAAAGCTTCTGTAATTATACAACATGCCAATAGTATTAGCGTTGCCATGCAAAGACTGACAGTAATTCATAAGTGCGATTTTAATTCTATAGACTACAACGCTGCCTTTGGAAATCCAACGAATTATCCTGGACCTTGCAATATATTTGACTTAAAGAATGGCGGTGGCGTCTCTTACAATCAATACCCTGACGATGCTCATGAAATTTTTTCAGATATTATTAACCCACCTTATCCAGGGAAAAGCATTCTTTTTTTCAATACAATGCGCATTCTTGGAATTGGTATAGATGGGAGAGCTGAGTCAGCAATCTTTTATTTTAACATTGATGAGAGTTTATGTAAGGGGGTGAACAATTTGGCCAAAATAAAGGGCCCAATTATGGAGGAAAATACACCATATGAAGGTGGGTGGACAAATCCTATTGTAGCCTCATTATCAACAAATCAAAACCTTACTATTGGAGACTTGGCAACAAATCTTGTAGGTAAAAATTTTGGGTGTTACAAAGCCTCAAGAGGAGGGGATATGGGCCATCACATATACTACGCTTTAATTGAACACTGAGAATATGGTCTTGGTTTGTTTTGTTGCCTAAAAAATAAGGTTTTGAATTTTGATGCGATTTATTAAGCCTCACAATTCATATAGTATGTTATGTATTAAAGTCATACGGGATTAAAATGAGAACACAAGACTTTCACAATAGTATTTATGATGTCATTGACCAGCTTAAGAAGCTTTATAATTTAAACTTTGATGCGGATAGGGTTATCAACGGATTAACTTTTAGTCCGGAGGCAAGTGATCACCAAAAAATAATTCAAATATTAGATGTGCTGGGTTTTGGGTACGATATTAATTCTCATGAAAAGATTGATCCTAACCTTAATCATCACGCTTATATCCATAGAAAAAAAGATGGATATGAGCTCGTTAAACCGTCCTTAGATGGACGCGGTGATGGGGGCAAGGAAGAAAAGAAACAAGAACTTATATTGATATTAAGTGGTCCTGATGATTCTGCATCCTCGCATTTGGATCATATTTATCAAGCACATTCATTGGATTGGTTTTGGGCGCCAATTAAATATTTTAAACGCAGTTACTTTGAAATCATTTTAGCGTCCATTTTCATCAATATTTTTGCCCTTACGATGCCTATATACTCGCTTAATGTATATGACCGTGTCATTATCAATTTTGCACAAGAAACACTGACCGTCATGACCATTGGAGTTATGTTGGCGTTAGGTTTTGATTTTCTTTTCAAGACGATACGTATCTATATCCTAGAAAGGCTAACTGAAAATCTCAGTAATAATTATGATTATAAATTAATGCAGAGGTTATTGAAAATTGATCAAAACCACCTGCCCTTTACAGTGGGTGAGCAGAGTAATTTATTTCGCGAGATGCAATCTATTCGAGAGTTTTATGCCTCGAAACTTGTGCCTACAATTATTGATGTTGCGTTTATAATCTTTTTTGTTTTTGTGATTTACCTACTGTCGCCTGTGCTGGTCATTATTCCTTGTGTCATTGCTGTGAGCATTCTTATCTTAAATTTTCTCGCGCATATTCCTATTAGCCGTGTTACGGAAGAATATTTTGCGGCCACTCAGAAGAAAACGGGCTTTCTGGTGGAGACTATTAATGGCA
>CAZWXC010000168.1:4022-5984 GCA_964637935.1 uncultured Flavobacteriales bacterium
CGATCAGAATCGCTTGTTTCACTGGGGGCATTCGTCTTCAAGGGCGTCTAGAGTCACACGCCGTAATAATTTTATAATCAGTTCTATTTCAACATTTACATTTATGTTGAGCCAAAGTTCTCATATTTTGGTTATCTATTTTGGTGTTTATCAAATTCAACAAGAAAATTTAACGATCGGTGGATTGATTGCCTGTACGATTTTGTCCTCCAGGGTGATTGCTCCTATTTTAAATTTGTCAGGAGTGCTGGCGCGTTTGAAGCAATCTAAAGATTTACTTGTTGCTATTGATAAGATCTTTAAATATCCGCATACATCTTCAGGAGACGTGCTTAAAGGATCAATCGGCGATGTAGTAGGTGAAATAAAATTGCACAATGTGAGTTATCGCTATCCAGACAATGATTTATTCGTCATCAAAGACCTGAATTTAGAGATAGGGGCCAATGAAAAAGTTGGGATTATCGGTCCGACAGCCGCGGGAAAGACGACGTTAGTTAAAATCATTTCAGGGCTAATAAAACCGTCTGAAGGCCTCATTTCTTTTGATGGTCGTAAGTATAACAACATTTCTGAGAATGAACTGCGTGACTGTATTTCTTTTGCGCCGCAAGACCCATTCTTATTTAAAGGTTCTATACTTTACAATATCACTTTAGGTCGTGAGAATTTAACGAAAGATAATGTAGAAAAGGCGCTCGAATTTTCAGGGCTATCCAAGGTTCTACAAGCCAGTTCGAATGGGCTTGATATGCAAGTTGCGGAAGGCGGGCAGAATTTGTCAGGCGGTCAAAAGCAGGCGATTTCCTTGGCGAGAGCTATTGTTTCAGATCCGAAAATTTTGGTTTTTGACGAGCCTACTAATGGTATGGATACGGCGTTGGAGGGGTACATCAAAAATGCCCTTAAAGACTATTTGGTAGAAAAAAGTTTTATAATGGTGACGCATCGTACTTCGTTACTGTCTTTGGTTGATCGTCTTATCTTGGTTAATGATGGCTCTATTGTTACCGATGGTGCGCGTGACGATGTTTTAACACAACTCTCAGGTGGATCATGACTATAGGTTTTGACGATATTGACCGCAAATGGTCGTACCAAACAGTTTTATACGTTTGTATTGCTTGTGTTTGTTTGTTTTTGTCATGGGCGTATTTGACGGAAATAGATGAGCGGGTAAGGGGATCCGGACGTATTATACCCGCCGGAGATACTAAAGTGATTCAGCATCTGGAAGGCGGTATTTTAAGTGAAATTCTTGCTCGTGAAGGTCAAACCGTCGAAGCGGGTGAGGTGCTATTCTATATTAAAAACACCAGAGCTGAGTCTGAAAAGAGCGAATTACAAGTTGAGCTCAATTCGCTTAGGATAAAAAAGCGGCGATTAGAAGCTGAGCTTAATAGTGAAGAAGAATTGATGTTTCCTGAGGAGTATCAAAAAGAGTATGCGGGTATTGTTGATTCTGAAGACGATATATTTAATTCGAAGCGTTCCGAATTAAATCAGACTATTGAGGTTTTGAAAGAGCAGGCTAACCAGAAAGTGCTGGAGTTGGAGGAAATTACCTCGAAGATTTCAAACATTCAAAAAGAGTTATCTGTTGCGCGTGAGCAACTGAAAATTAAGCAACGGCTTCGACAAAGAGGGGTTGCGTCTAGAACACAGTATCTTGATACGCTGAGTGCGGTTAGAAATTTTGAAACGAAACTAGAAGAGTCGCGAAAAAGCAATCCTATTGTCAGAAGTGAGCTTTCTGAAATTACGCAGATTATTGAAGAGACGCGCAAGAAATATTTTACCGAAGCTAGCGAAGAAATGAATGCGGTTAAAGTTGAAATTAAAAAACTGCAAGAGCGTTTGGCGTCCTTTAGCGATGAGGTTGCGCGCACGGCAATACGTTCTCCGGTCGATGGTATTGTTAATGAAGTTTATATGAATACGGAGGGTGGCGTTGTTAGTCCG
>CAZWXC010000169.1:0-5957 GCA_964637935.1 uncultured Flavobacteriales bacterium
TTTTTCGTTATCTCGTTTTGCACATTGTCAATGGTTCAGGCTCAGCCCGAGCTGAATAAACGGCTGCAAAAGCAAAAAGCTGAGTTTGAAGCTAAAATTGCTGCAGAAGTGAAGTTTGAAGAACTTCTAGGAAAAGCAAATACCGCCTTTGAGTTAGATCAATATGCCGATGCTCGATCCTATTATGCAGAAGCCATACAGTATAACCCATCAAAAGAAGCATGGTTAACTTCCAAAATCAATGATTTAGATATTCTTATGGCTGAGCGTCTTGCCAGTATGGTGGATACTATATCTAAGATTGAAACGGTCGAAAAATCTTTAGCCGAAACTGTTATTCCTGAATTAAAGATTGATTCTACCGAGAAAAATGTTGATGAGGTTCAGCCCGCGGATTCTATTATTGAAAAAGTAGATTCGACAGAATCGAAAGTTGATGTCAATTCTGAAGCTGAAGTGAAAAAAAACGTTGTTGTGTTTACTGAGCCAACAAAACCAAATAAGGTCGTTTATCCAAAACCATCTGACCCAACTCCTGAAGCGCTTAAGAAGGATTATTCTGACTATCCATTTGGTATCACAGAGGAAATGATTGATATGAAGAATCATACTATTCAAAGGATAGTAGTGGTTGATTCCATGGAAATTAATGTTTACAAACGAGTAAAGCACAGTTGGGGTGGTGATTTCACTTTCAAGAACGACTTATCTATTTCCCAAAGGATTTGGTTAGACGAACTGGAAAAATATAGGTTGAAATTTGATAAAAAATGATTGAATAATCGTGGCGCATATCTGTAGTATTTAATAATACATTTGCTCAAAATATAATCCGAGAAATCAGATAAACATGAGCAATTATCAGTCGCAGATAGACGCCTTCATGGATTCGGTGAAAGCAAAGAATCCAAACGAGCCAGAGTTTTTACAGGCCGTTCATGAAGTAGCAGAAACAGTTATCCCTTACATAGCTAATAATCAGGCTTATCAGGATGCTAAGATTCTAGAAAGAATCACAGAACCAGAGCGTGTTATTATGTTTAGAATTCCTTGGTTGGATGACAAAGGAGGGTATCAAGTTAACAGAGGTTATCGTATAGAAATGAACTCAGCAATTGGTCCTTACAAGGGTGGTTTGCGTTTTCATCCTTCGGTAAACCTTAGTATTCTTAAATTTTTAGCTTTCGAGCAAGTGTTTAAAAACTCTCTTACAACATTGCCAATGGGTGGTGGTAAGGGCGGTTCTGACTTTGACCCAAAAGGAAAGTCAGACAATGAAGTGATGCGTTTTTGTCAAAGTTTCATGACAGAATTGAGCCGTCACATTGGTCCAGATACTGATGTGCCAGCTGGTGATATTGGTGTTGGAGGTCGTGAAATTGGTTACATGTTTGGTCAATACAAGCGAATTAGAAATGAATTTACAGGTGTTTTGACCGGTAAAGGTCTTCAATACGGTGGTTCATTGATTCGCCCTGAGGCTACTGGTTATGGAAACGTATACTTCGCCAAAGAAATGTTGAAAACTAAAGGTCAAACTTTTGATGGAAAAACAGTAGTAGTTTCTGGTTCAGGAAACGTTGCTCAGTATGCTATTGAAAAGGCGATTGAATTTGGTGCTACCGTTGTTACAGCTTCAGATTCTTCAGGATTTGTGCTTTGCAAAGATGGTTTTACAACCGAGCAATTACATTTCTTAATGGATCTTAAGAATGTGAAGAGAGGCCGTATCAAAGAAATGGCTGATAAATTCGCAAACGTTGAGTTCCACGAAGGTGCTAAGCCTTGGGGTATAAAATGTGATATCGCATTGCCTTGTGCTACTCAAAACGAGTTGAATGCTGAAGAAGCTGCAACGCTAATTAACAATGGTTGCATGTGTGTGTCTGAAGGTGCAAACATGCCATCAACTCCAGATGCAATTGAAAAATTCAGAGCAGCGAAAATTCTTTTCGCTCCAGGTAAAGCTTCAAATGCTGGTGGTGTTGCTACCTCAGGTCTCGAAATGTCTCAAAACTCTTTGCGTTTGAGCTGGACAAGAGAAGAAGTAGATCAAAAATTACACTCAATCATGGTTTCTATTCACGAAGCATGTGAGAAATATGGAAAAGAAGGTGATTACGTGGATTATGTAAAAGGTGCAAACGTTGCAGGCTTCATTAAAGTGGCAGATGCAATGTTGGCTCAAGGTCACGTTTAATCGTTTTTACACAACAATTCAAATAAAAAGCAGCCGGTTTTCGGCTGCTTTTTTAATTTTCAGCCAAATTTATAGATAGATATGTACGGGAATATCAAAGAGTATTTAGCAGAAGAATTATCTCAAATTGAAGCTTCTGGACTTTTCAAAAAAGAAAGAATTATCACATCGGTTCAAGATGCGGTGATCAAAATAAGCACAGGTCAAGAAGTAATTAACTTTTGTGCGAACAACTATCTTGGTCTTTCTAGTCATCCAAAAGTGGTGCAAGCAGCCAAGGATACCTTAGACAGTCACGGATTTGGAATGTCATCAGTGCGTTTTATTTGTGGCACACAGGACATTCATAAAGAATTAGAACAAAAGCTTGCCGACTTTTTAGGTACGGAAGACACCATATTATATGCTGCTGCTTTTGATGCAAACGGTGGTGTATTCGAACCGCTTCTAGGAGCGGAAGATGCTATTATTTCAGATTCGTTAAACCATGCAAGTATTATTGATGGCGTGCGCTTATGTAAAGCTCAACGCTATAGATATACTAACAATGATATGGCAGATCTTGAGGAACAATTAAAAGCTGCTTCTGGTGCGAGATTTAAATTGATCGTGACGGATGGCGTATTCTCAATGGATGGTTATGTTGCACAACTTGATAAGATATGCGACTTAGCAGATAAATATGATGCCATGGTAATGGTAGACGAATGCCATGCCACTGGTTTTATTGGTAAAACAGGAAAAGGCACGATTGAGCTTAAGAATGTGATTGGTCGTGTAGATATTATCACAGGAACACTTGGTAAAGCGCTTGGCGGTGCTATGGGCGGATTTACTTCTGGTAGAAAAGAAATTGTTGAGTTACTTCGTCAGCGATCTAGACCTTATTTGTTTAGCAACTCATTAGCGCCAAGCATTGTGGGTGCTTCTATTGCTGTACTTGATATATTAAATGAGTCAACAGAACTAAGAGATAAGCTCGAGTCAAATGTGAATCATTTCAAAAAAGGAATCAAAGCAGCTGGGTTTGACATAAAAGATGGAGATTCAGCTATCGTTCCGATCATGCTTTATGACGCAGCATTGTCTCAAAAATTTGCAGATAAACTGCTTGATGAAGGAATTTATGTGATTGGATTCTTTTATCCAGTGGTTCCAAAAGAGCAAGCAAGAATAAGAGTTCAACTTTCTGCAGCCCACGAAACATCGCATCTAGACAAGGCTATTGCTGCATTTACCAAGGTTGGAAAAGAGCTCGGAGTGATCAGTTAAAAAAGTCATTGAATAAATTCTTACTTAACTGTTTGACACAGTTAAAAATAGTTCTATCTTCGCAGCCCCTTTTTTAAAGGGTTAAAAACATTTGGAACTGTGAGTCATTTAAGTTATAAGACAATCTCGGCTAATGTAGAAACTGCAACCAAAGAATGGGTTGTGGTAGATGCAAAAGATCATACGCTTGGTCGCTTCGCTTCACACGTGGCATTTATTCTTCGTGGAAAGCATAAAACCAACTTTACTCCGCACGTTGACTGTGGAGATAATGTTATCGTTTTGAATGCTGATGCTATTCAGTTGAGCGGTACAAAGTGGGATGATAAAGAATACATCTGGCACACTGGTTTTCCAGGTGGTCAAAAAGTTCGCACTGCTCAAGAAGCTAGAGTGAAGAATCCTGCTGATGTAATTGAGAAAGCTGTAAAAGGAATGCTTCCTAAGAATAAATTAGGTAGCCAGATGTACAGAAATCTTTATGTATATGCAGGAAATGAGCATCCACATGCAGCTCAACAACCAAAGACTATCAACATCAACGAAATAAAGTAAGATGGACGTTATTAATGCCCTAGGTCGCAGAAAAGCGAGTGTTGCTAGAGTTTACCTTAAAAAAGGTAAAGGCGCAATTACTATCAACGGTAAAGATCAAAAAGTGTATTTCCCTACACCTATTCTTCAGTACAAATTAATTCAACCTTTCGAGGCAACGGAAACTTTAGATCAGTATGATGTAACAGTGAATGTTGATGGTGGTGGAGTTAATGGCCAAGCTGAAGCCGTACGTTTAGGTATTTCAAGAGCTTTGGTAAAGATCAACGAAGAATATAAGCCAGCACTTAGAGCTGAAGGTTTAATGACACGTGATCCAAGAATGGTAGAACGTAAGAAGCCAGGTCAGAAGAAGGCTCGTAAGCGTTTCCAATTCAGCAAGCGTTAATATTTTATACAAACAATTATAGTTTAGAATCTAAATCAGCGGGACTTCTTCGGAATTACCCGCTGATTGTTTTAACAGAACGTAAACATGGCAAGAACAAGCTACAAAGACCTATTAGAGGCAGGTGTACATTTTGGTCACCTTAAAAGAAAGTGGAATCCAAACATGGCTCCTTACATCTTCATGGAGCGTAATGGTATTCACGTAATTGATCTTCACAAAACAGTTGCTAAGGTTGATGAGGCTGCAGCAGCAATGAAGCAAATTGCAAAATCAGGAAAGAAAATTTTATTCGTAGCAACTAAGAAGCAGGCGCAAGAAATTCTTCAAACGCAAATGGCAGAAATCAATATGCCGTATGTGACTGAAAGATGGCCTGGTGGAATGTTGACCAACTTTGTTACTATTCGTAAAGCTATTCGTAAGATGGCTTCTATTGATAAGATGAAGTTAGATGGTACGTTTGAGACAGTAAGCAAGCGCGAGCGTCTTCAAATCAATCGTCAAAGAGAGAAGCTTGAAAAAGACTTCGGTAGCATCGCTGACCTTACTCGTCTTCCAGCTGCACTTTTCATTATTGATATCAATAAAGAACACATTGCTGTAAAAGAAGCTAAGAAACTTAATATCCCAACTTTCGCTATTGTTGATACAAATGCAGATCCACGTCAGGTAGATTTCCCAATCCCTGGAAATGATGATGCATCTCAATCAATTAGCAAGATTGTATCTCTAATGGCTGAGGCTATTAAAGAAGGTCTTTCTGAAAGAAAAGTTGACAGAGAAAAGTCTAAAGACGAAAAGCCAGAGGTGGCTGCTGAAGAAACAAACGCATAATTTTAAAAAAGATATAAGATGTCAAATATTACTGCAGCAGAGGTAAACAGACTTCGTCAAATGACCGGAAGCGGCATGATGGATTGCAAGAAAGCTCTAGTTGAAGCAGAAGGCGATTTTGATAAAGCCATCGAAATTCTTCGTAAGAAGGGTCAAAAAGTAGCAGCAAACAGAGGCGATAGAGAAGCTTCAGAAGGTTTGGCTATTTCTTTAACAAACGATGCAGCTAACATTGGTGTAATTTCAGTTTTGGGTTGCGAAACAGATTTCGTAGCTAAGAATGCTGAATTCATGGATACAGCTACAAAATTTGCTGAACTTGCTTTAGCAGCAGGATGTACAACGGCTGAAGAAGTTAAGGCATTAGATTTTGGAAATGGACTTACAGTAGGTGAGAAGATCACTGAAATGATTGGTAAAATCGGTGAGAAAATCGAAATTTCTGGTTATGATTTGATCAAAGCTGACGCTGTAGTAGCATACAATCACCCAGGTAATCAAGTGGCAACATTGGTTGGCTTGAATAAAGCTGGTGCTAATGTACTTGAGGCTGGACGTGACGTAGCTATGCAAATTGCAGCAATGAATCCTGTTGCTTTAGATAAGGATGGTGTTTCTCAAGAAATCATTGAAAAAGAAATCGAAATAGGTAAAGATCTTGCTCGCCAAGAAGGAAAACCTGAAGAGATGGTTGAGAAAATCGCT
>CAZWXC010000170.1:0-5952 GCA_964637935.1 uncultured Flavobacteriales bacterium
AATCACATAAGAATAGTGGGCGACAAAGCTTTTTGGGCAAATGCTTGGCAAGCTGCCGGAACCATGTTTACATGGGACATGGTGCACTATGATGTGCAGTTGATAGGTGGTCAGGTGCTGCACAACGGTAAAATTGCTGAGATGGCCACAGGTGAGGGTAAAACCTTAGTTGCAACTCTTCCTATTTATCTTAATGCCCTTACGGGGAAAGGTGTTCACGTGGTTACGGTGAACGATTACCTTGCCCGAAGAGACTCGGAGTGGATGGGTCCGTTGTTTGAATTTCATGGCTTGACCATTGATTGTATTGACAAGCACCAGCCAAACAGTGAAAGCCGAAGAGCAGCCTACCGTTGCGACATTACTTATGGAACAAATAATGAATTCGGTTTTGACTACCTAAGAGACAATATGGCAAGCCGACCAAAAGATTTGGTTCAGCGCAAGCATCACTTTAGTATAGTAGATGAGGTAGATTCGGTTTTGATTGATGATGCTAGAACACCCTTGATTATTTCTGGGCCAACACCAAAAGGCGATCAACAGCAGTTTATTCAACTAAAGCCTCGCGTTGAAAAGTTGGTAAATGCTCAACGTAAGCTCATTACCGAGCAATTGGCTGAAGCCAAAAAGCTTCTTGGCTCAACCCCAGAAAATACTCCTGACAAGAAAACACTTGAAGCCAATTATAAGCTTGGTGGCGAAAAGCTTTTGCGAGCATTTAGAGGTTTGCCAAAGAACAAAGCCTTGATCAAGTATTTGAGTGAAGATGGTATCAGAACCACGCTTCAAAAAACGGAGAACTACTACATGCAAGATCAAAGTAAAGAGATGTTCAAAATTGACGATGATCTTTATTTTGTGATTGACGAAAAACAAAACAGCATTGACTTGACCGAGAAAGGAATCGATTTGATTACAGGTCAAGGAGATGATCCAACTTTTTTCATTTTACCCGATATCAGTACAGAGCTTTCACAGCTTGAAAATGAAATCAAAGACCCAGAAGAACGCAGTCAGAAGAAAGATTTATTGATCAATGATTACGCTGAAAAAGCAGAACGCATTCATGCCGTAAATCAGCTTTTGAAAGCCTATGCATTGTTTGAAAACGATGTAGAATATGTGGTTATGGATGGCAAAGTGAAAATTGTGGATGAGCAAACCGGCCGTATTATGGAAGGTAGACGCTATTCTGATGGATTGCACCAAGCCATTGAAACCAAAGAAAACGTAAAGGTTGAGGCGGCAACACAAACCTATGCTACTGTTACATTACAGAATTATTTTAGAATGTATCACAAGCTTGCTGGCATGACAGGTACAGCCGAAACGGAAGCAGGCGAATTCTGGGAAATCTACAAATTGGATGTAGTTGTAATCCCGACCAACAGACCTATACAACGAAAAGATGATCAAGATTTGGTTTATAAAACCAGTCGCGAAAAATACAATGCAGTAATAGAAGAGATCGTGAAGCTGCGCGATGCTGGCCGACCAGTTTTAGTTGGTACCACTTCCGTGGAAATTTCTGAATTATTGAGCCGAATGCTTAAAATGAAGAAAGTTCCGCACCAAGTTTTGAACGCGAAGCTTCACCAAAAAGAAGCGGATGTAGTAGCTGAAGCCGGTAAACCAGGAACAGTAACCATTGCTACTAATATGGCAGGTCGTGGAACGGATATTAAGCTAGGCGAAGGCGTGAAAGAAGCGGGTGGTTTGGCAATTATTGGTACCGAACGTCACGAATCTAGACGAGTTGACCGCCAGTTGCGTGGGCGTGCGGGTCGTCAAGGTGATCCAGGTTCATCGCAATTCTTTGTATCGCTCGAAGACAATTTGATGCGCTTGTTTGGATCTGAACGTATTGCTAAACTCATGGACCGCATGGGCCTTGAAGAAGGTGAAGTGATTCAACATGGCATGGTAAGCAAGAGCATAGAACGTGCTCAGAAAAAAGTGGAAGAAAACAACTTTGGAGTTCGTAAGCGCTTGCTTGAATATGATGACGTTATGAACTCACAACGTGAAGTTATTTACAAGCGCAGGCGCTATGCTTTGCATGGTGAGCGTATGCACGTAGAAACCTCTAACGCTATCCATGATGTGTGTTCATCTATCGTGGATGAATATCAAGGTTCAAGAGATTTTGAAGGATTTGAGATGGAATTGTATCGCACACTTACCATTCAAAGTCCTGTGACAGAAGAAGAGTTTTTACAACGCTCTTCAAACGATTTGATTGATACTGTATTTGGAAAAGCCATTCAGCATTATTCAAACAAAAACAAAATGCTGGCGAGCATGACCTTGCCAGTAATCAATCGTGTTCACGAAACGCAAGGCGATCAATTTAAAAACATAGAGATTCCTATTACAGATGGTAAGAAAGCATTGCCACTTGTAGTAAACATGGAAGAGGCGTTGGCAAAAGAAGGTCGTAACATTCGTGTTGAACTGGAAAAGGCGTCAACACTTGCTATGATCGATCAGCATTGGAAAGAGCATTTACGTGAAATGGATGACTTGCGTCAATCGGTTCAAAATGCCGTTTACGAGCAAAAAGATCCGTTGTTGATTTACAAGTTTGAGTCCTTCAAGTTGTTTGAGCAAATGATTGACCGAGTAAACCGAGAAATCGTTCAATTCTTGTTTAGAGCTGGTTTGCCAAATCAGCAACCAGAGCAAGTGCAAGCAACGCAAGAAGCAAAGAGAAACGAAGCCTTGGCCAATGTCATTGCTACTCGTAAAGAAATGACTCCGAGTCAAAGCCCAAATCAAAACGTGAATACCAACACGCAACAAGATGCTGACATCAAGAAAGAGCCAGTAAGAGTTGAGAAAAAGATTGGTAGAAATGATAGGGTAGAGGTGCGTGATATGAAAACAGGCGAAGTACAAGTTGTTAAGTACAAGTCTGCAGAATTGAAAGTAGAGCAAGGCGATTGGGAAGTGCTGCAGGTACTAGACTAATTCGCGCTAAGCGAAATTATAGTGAAGGAGATGCTCTCAAGGCATCTCTTTTTTTGTGCGCAATTGTTTGATGTTTAATGCTGATTGGCGGCTTATACGGAGACTTCAAGTCAACAGAGAAGTAATTTACTTCGTGCTAAGTGTTTAAGGCTTTAGAACAGGCTTACATTAATTAAGATAATTTCTTTGTTAAGTAATGAGCAAAAAAAAAGCCCCGCAGTTAATGCAGGGCTTTTCTTCTCAAGGTGTTAAGTAATCCAACTTACTCAACTAAAATTGTTTTAGAAAAAGAACGATATGGGTAAAACAATTTTATTTCTTTTTTATTGTGTGAGAATAAAACATTCCTGACTAAAGTTAGTCAGGAATGTTCTTTTCCTTATTTAGCAACAGCTACTCTAGAGTACGCTGTTTCGTTGTTAGCAGTTACTTTCAAGATGTAGTTGCCACTTGGAAGGTTGCTACCATCTATTTGAATTAAAGTAGAATGCGTGTTTTCTGAGGTCAGTACAACTCTACCAGCAATATCAATTACTTCAACAGAAACTGATTCAACACTTTGGGCAAAGCCTACGTTCCAAATGCCAGAAGTTGGGTTCGGGTAAACGCTATAACCTATGCTGTTTTCAGTAGTTTCTACGCCTAAAACATCAATAGTGTATGAACTTGTGGTTGTGTTAGTACCACAATCATTGATGATTGTAAGAGATACTGTGTAAACAGGAGGCGAGCTTGGGTTACCCCAATTGTAATTATGCTCAGGATTTGCAAGAGTAGAAGTACCACCATCACCAAATTGCCACAAATAAGTTGCGTTAGAACCAACATTGGTTGAGGTAGCGCTACTAAAGTAATAGAAGGTACCAGAGTGTGTTTGGGTGATAGCCGCTGAAGGAACATCAATTACTGTAACACTGAATGAATCTGAAGAAATACAACCAAAAACATCAGTAGCAGTAACTGCATAATCACCTGAAGCATCGAATGTGTTGGTGGCAGCGCTAGGGGAGTTACCACCACTCCAGCTATAGCCTGTTCCACCTGCAATAGCAACAGAAATAGAAGCTGGTAATTCAGCGTTACAAGGCTCAATGTCTAACACTTCTACTCCTTCGCTTTGCGTAACAATAGTACTTGAGCTGCTTTCGCAACCTTCTTCTATTTTAGTAACAGAATAGAATCCTGGGCTAGAAACATTGATGGTTCCAGATGTTTCATTACCAGGGAACCAAATGCTAGTAGCTGTTGGTCCGCCTCCCGAGCTTAGTGTCACACTTTCGCCAGAGCAAATATGTGTGCTGTCTGTGAGGTTTGCCGCGGGCACTAATGTGATGTTCACATTGTCTGATTGTGAACCACAATTAGTAGAAACATTCGCACTGATCACAAAAGATTGTGCGCCATTGTTAGCTTGTACAACATAAGTTGGAGCATTTGATGTAGTTGTACCAACTGTCCATGTCACAGCATTTACAAGGTTTGAATCGCCAACTGTAAGCGTAAATGTTCCTTGACATAGAGTAGTATCTGGCCCTAAATTAACGCCTGATAATCCAAAAAATTCATGAGCTCCAGGATCAGGTGTTGTCATGCTTCTGCTGTTATTTGAGAAATCATCCATAACACCAACTATTCCAACACCAATGTTGTCAATAGTGTCATTACAGAATGTTCCAAAAATCAGATCGTTAAAGTTGGGATTCGTTTGAACACTAAGTTCATCACTTGTCGAATTAGCTTGCCAAGCAGCCAATGTGTTGTAGTTGGCATTATTGTATAACAAGACATTGCCCTCAGAATAATATACGTTGTTGTCAGCGTAAAGATTGATTGACCCAACTTCGTAGAGTGAATAACCAGTTGAAGTATTGACCATAATGTTGTTAGCAAATCTACCATAGTCGTTGTAAGCAGTATAAATGGCGCGCGCTGTAGAGCTTCCACCTTTTAGAATTGCTGTATTGTGTACTATGTTGTTTAGGTCATTGTACAACAAGTACATTCCATAATAGAGTGTAGTAGTGTTGTTTGTATCACCAATCGAAACGATGTTATTAGCAATTTGATTTGGATTGTTGAATGAAGTAGAACTATTATATCCTAAATACATACCGTAAAGTGGCCAAACATCACCAGGCTCAGTGTACACATGATTTCGGATGATTTTAGAATTGCCACAATAGTAAGCTGTAAGCCCTCTGCCTGAAGTATAAGCAGCTTTTGAGTGCATGCTGTTGTTTTCAAACAATAACTGTGACTGATAATAAACATAGGCACTCCAGTAGTATTGGTCTACAAATTCATTTCCAACAAACTCATTACCAGTTTCTAGAGCAGCTGTACCTGAACCCCACCAATAAAGTCCATAACTACCATTTTTAAAGGTGTTGTTGTAAAACTTATTGTAATCATTGATCGTTCCAGATGCAGAATATACAAGGGCATCTAATGTTGCCGTGCTAGTTGAGTCATTGTTTCTGAAGTAGCAATTTTCGAATCTGTTGTAGTTTGCAGCATTAGAAAACTCAACTACATAATTGTTACCGTTTGTGTTTTCAATCGTCAAATCTTCGAAAGAGAAATAATCACCACCAGTCATAGCAATGGTAGTACCACTTGCTGAAGTTAATTTCGTTAAAGCATTATTTGTTGCATTACCTCTAAAGGTTACAAAGCTGCTACTACTCATATTAGCAACTGCTGCCACTGTAATGGCTTCATTGTAAGTTCCATCTTCAACATTCACGATTACTGAGTCACAAATTCCTACCGCGTTTAGAACACTGAAGAAATTTGTAAATGAAATAAAGTCAGCAGTTCCGCTTGCACCTAAAGTATATACTCCGCCAAGGCTAGGAGCTATAACAAGTTGAGCTGTATCGTTCGAATTAGTTGTGTCAGCAACGTTATTGGGTAAGGTCGTCCAAACCTTAATAGTCATAGGACCATTAATATTAATATTACCAAGGTTTACACTAA
>CAZWXC010000171.1:0-5935 GCA_964637935.1 uncultured Flavobacteriales bacterium
GGTAATGTTGTATGAGATGCCGATTTGATGTCTTAATCCTGCTCCTAACATTATAGGGCTAAAACTATAACCGGTACTGTAAAGGGCTTTTATTCTTTGTTTTAGTGTACAACCTAAAGCGATATTTAAATCATTATCAGCATTGTAACTAATGGCTGATAAAAGCCATTTATATTCTGCAGTAATACTTGCTGATGCAGATCCAGTCAAATAACTCGGACGATTTGTATTAAAAGCTATGGTTCCGTTGATCATCACATCTTCATTGATTTTTAAGGTTTTTCCCAAGATGAATCGAGTATTGCTCCTTAGTCTTCCTCTATTATCATTGAAATTTTCAGGAATTTTCGCATCCCACAAATAAGCGTAGCTGCCAAACATATTTTGATGAGCAACAGATGCATAAAAGGTTTTATAAAATACAGCTCCTCCAATTTCACCATTTATATAGTTTGACTTTGATCTAAAATCATCTGAGAAGAATAGCCTAAACGTTTGATGATTAATACCAGCGTTTAATGCTATAGTCCAATTTTGGTTTACCTTAAACCGTGGAGTGATACCTGCACTTATTAGCGAAGCATTAAAAGGGCTAAACCTGTTTGAAGAACCATTTATATAAATAGCCGATTTTATTTTGGGCAGGTATCCATCTATACTGATAACCTGGCTATTACTTGTTTGCTCAAAATCACTGATTAGTGTTCTGTGAACATTGGTTGTGGCTTGCACTCTCCAATTACCATCGTTGGCGGCAAAAGTGGGCATTGCCAGGTTCGAAATTAAAAAGTATGATGAGCTTGTATTGAAATCAAGGTATTGTGCATTCGATATTATTGGAAATGCGCACAAAAAAAAGGTAATGAGTTGTAGCTTAGCCTTCATAGTTTTCGGTGTTATCCCACGAAGTTATATTAATTAGTCGAAGAATAATTCGTTTTTGTCGAAGATTTTCAAATTTAACAGTTGCGAATATGAAATCTAAGCTCAATGCTTAACAATGAAACACTAAGAAAACATAATGTTTGCAGACAGTTCAAAATCAAAAAAGTAGAATGAAATCGTAAATTTTGTGATTAGGATTACTTTTTGCGATGAACAAATTCAGTGAAAGAAAACTGTACCCGAGTTTCTTGTCAAATGTTTCGAATGGATCTACACTTAAACCGCCCATTATTTTTACCCTTTCGGCAAGTTCTAGTGCAAGTGCACCGCTAAACTTTGTCGAAGTGGAATAAGCCAACTGTGCTGAAAGGGTTTTGTATTGTGCCGCTGCTGCAAAATCGTAGATTCTACTTGTTCGAAGGTTCCAATAAATCGTGTTTCGAATAGTCCAGGCAAGACTAAAATCGTCCGTTAGTTTATTTGTGTTTCCGATGGCAGTGCTTGTGGTAACTATTGTTCCAATATTGCCATCACTTGCCTTTTTATACATTCCATCAAAAGAGTGGTGTGTGGTCGCGAAAAAATTCTCTCTCACAAAACCTGCGCCTATTCCCCAGCTCAAACCGGTTAATTTTTCAACGGCATAAGTGTTTTGACCAAACTCGTTGGTATAAGCCGTAGAAATTGTCGCATTACGCAGTCCAAAGCTCAAATTGGATAGAATATGTAGGTTTTCTTTTATTTCAAATCGAGGCGAAATACCGGCATTTAGCGTGTGTGTATTTCGGTTCGATGTTAACAAGTCGTAATTGAAATAAATACCACTGTGCAATGGTTTTAAAAAACCTTGGGTGCCAATACTTGCTGCTGTTGTTCTCTGATCAATGCTATTGCTTCTAGTATAAATGCTTGAATTAATCGTTTTGCAACCATCTGCACCAGCGAGTTCTGGAGCAAATCGAACGGGATTTAGACGAAAATTACTTATGTGATATTCAGCAAATTGGGCATGCCCTATGTTTAAGATCAATAAACTTAAAACAGTGAATGGTGCAAGAAATCTTAATTTCATAAACAATGTGTTGTGCGGCTAAAGTAAGTTTATTTCATTTTGATGTTTTCTAAATGGTTCAATGCTTTTTTCATTTTGCTTTGTTTTTGAGATTCACATAAAAACTTCCATTGCTCGGTTTCAAGGCAATTTCCTTTATTTGAACCAAATTCTTAGATCATTACCATGAAATTACTCGAGAACAAAGTTTCGATCATTACAGGTGCCACTCGAGGCATAGGAAAAGGCATTGCCGAATTGTTTGCCGATCAAGGCTCACACGTTATTTTTACTTACGTATCTTCTGACGAAAAAGCCCGTGAGCTTGAGGCAGAATTAGAAGCAAAAGGCGTAAAAGCACGCGGTTATAAATTCAATGTGGCCGATTACAAAGCATGTGAAGACATGGCTGCCGAAGTGGTAAAAGATTTTGGAAGCATTGATGTGGTGGTGAACAATGCCGGAATTACACGCGACAATTTGTTAATGCGCATGAGCGAAGAGCAGTGGGACGAAGTGATTAACACCAACTTGAAGTCGGTATTTAACATGACCAAAGCGGTGCAACGCACCATGCTAAAACAGCGCAAAGGAAGCATTGTAAATATGAGCTCGGTTGTAGGTGTAAAAGGAAACGCAGGTCAAGCAAATTATGCTGCTTCTAAAGCGGGTTTACTAGGCTTTACTAAGTCTGTAGCCTTAGAATTAGGTTCAAGAAACATTCGATGCAATGCCATTGCTCCAGGATTTATTGAAACAGAAATGACAGGCGCACTTGACGAAGCTACGGTGCAAGGTTGGAGAGATGCCATTCCATTGAAAAGAGGCGGAACCACTGAAGATGTGGCCAACTTGGCGCTTTTCTTAGCTAGTGATATGAGTGCTTATATCACGGGACAAACAATAAACGTTGATGGTGGCATGCTCACCTAATATCTTCGCAGGCTAAGAACACATCGATTGGAAATATCATTTGAACATTCATTAGCATGGATTTTACCCATCATAGCCTTGGTTGCTGCCTTGGCATGGTGGGTTTATTTTTATAAAAAGCCCTACGAAGACTGGAAACCAAACTTGCGCATTGGCATTACGGTGCTGCGCTTTTTGGTGCTGGCTATTGTAGCGGTGCTATTACTCAAACCGTTCATCGTTACCGAAGTAAGTGATGAAGAAAAGCCACGGTTATTAGTCTATTTAGATGAATCTTATTCTGTGGATTCTGCACAAATAGCAAGCGTGAAATCGGCTTTTGAAAACAACCCTTCGCTTTCGGATAAATACAAACTGGAGTACATCCAATTTGGTGAAGATGCGCACTTTGACGATGAACCTTCGGCTTCAAATCGTTTGCACACCGATTTTGGTAAAATGGCTGAAAGCATCAACAATTTTTTTTACAATGACAATATCGGAGCCATTGTGGTGGCTAGCGATGGCATTCAAACCAAAGGTCAAAATCCACTTTACACAACACTAAGAAGCACTGCGCCCGTTTTTACCCTTGCTTTGGGCGATAGCAGCACTGCACCCGATTTTGAGTTGAGCCAAGTGCTCAACAACAAATTAGTGTTTTTAGGCAACGATTTTCAAATCAAAGCACGAGGCGTTGCCACCAAATTGCAAGGTGAAACGGCAAAGATTTCTTTGTACAGAAATGGAGCATTGCTCGAAGCGAAAGAGGTAGAAATTACTTCGCAAAATCAGGCGCTAGAAGCAGATTTCACAACCACAGCCGATAAAGTAGGCGTGAATCAGTACGTAGTGCAAATAGCGCTTAACGATGCTGAAATCAATCCACAAAACAATGCGCAAAGCACGTTTATTGAAGTGCTTGACAATCGCACCAAAATCAAGATATTAGCCAAGGCACCACATCCTGATTTGGCTGCGTTTAAAGCCGCAATTATCGCAAACGAGCAATATGAAGTAGAAACCGTTTTGCTAGAAGATTGGGATAAAAATTTGGAAAGTGCCGATCTATTTTTATTGCACGGATTACCAACCAATGCGCAAGATTTAAATCTTGTCAATTTAATCAAAGGCAAGCAAAAACCAATGTTGTTGGTGTTTTCATCCAAAGTTTCGCTGCCTCAATTCAATACACTTGGATTAGGATTAAGCATAGAATCGCGCGGCTCGCTTACCGAGCAAGTGGGCGCTAGCGTAAACCAAGATTTCAATTTGTTTTCGGTCAAGCCGAATGATAAAATAAAACGTTTTCCACCTTTATGGTCGCCTTTTGGCGAATTTCAGGCGAAAGCCGATCATCAGGTGTTGTTGTACCAAAGCATTGGTCAAATAAAAACGGACAAGCCACTGCTCGCTTTTTATAATCAAGGAACGTTTAAAACCGGTGTGTTGATGGGCGAAGGTTGGTGGAAATGGCGCATGATAGACGAAGCGCAAGAGGACGAAAAATGGACTGATCAAGTGGTGTTGAAAGCCGTGCAATATTTAGCATTGAAACAAAAGCGTAATCGTTTGAACGTGCTGGCGCCAAAGCAAATTTCTGAACGACAAAACATCGCCTTCAAGGCTGAGTTGTATAACGAAAGCTATGAATTAGTCAACGATATCGAGCTAGACCTTGTGGTGACCGATTCTTTGGATAACGACCTCGATTACCGCTTTTTGAGCAGTGGCAATGCCTACCAACTCAACTTAGGTTCGCTGCCAACTGGCACGTATAAATGGCGCGCAAAAGCTATTTTGGCTGGCCAAGAAGCCAGTGAAACAGGCGAATTTATTGTCACAGAAAATAAAGCAGAATTCATCCGCACCAAGGCCGATTTCAATTTCATGCAAACGTGGGCAAGCCAAAAAGGAGGCGAAATGTTTACCATAGAACAGCTTGGCGCAATGCAAAGCACATTGGCCGAATTAGAAACTGCCAAAGCCGTAATTCACACTTCGCGCGACTGGAAAAGTATCATCGAGTGGCAATGGATTTTATTTCTAATTGCTACTTTGCTTACAATCGAATGGTTTTTAAGAAAATTCAATGGGTATTATTAGAACAACTGTAATTCTTGGCTGCTTAGCGTTTGCGACAGCATGCGCGCCTGCAAGGGTTATCAAACCACTAGAAAAAGGGGAGAAGCAGATTGGTGCAAACCTTGGTGGCGCAATGATCAACTATGGTGGCGCGCCAATTCCACTGCCGCTCACCAGCATCAATTATTTGCAAGGATTAGACACCGGACTCACCTTGAGTGCAGCCCTACATACCACCGATATTTTGTTTGGAGTGATGCATGCCGAGGCTGGCTTGGGAATCAAAGCGTATCAAACCAAATCAGAAAAATTTGGAGTGACCATTTCTCCTTCAATGAACTTGATGTATGATATCTGGGAACAAAATTTCAGCGCTTATCCTCAACTAGATGCGCTTTGTTACTGGCAATATGCCGAAAAGCCAAACTTGTTTTATGGCGGACTAGGAAGCTGGGTAGAACTAAACAAAGTGAAGGCGCACAACGAAGTTCAAACCAACGAGTTATTGCCTTACATCATGGTCGGCCATCAATTTAATCGTCCAAAATGGACGTTTACTACAGAAGCAAAATACCTTGGTTTTCAGCATGATAATCGTGATTTGGTTCCTGATTATATCGGACCATCACATTACGGTGCGCTAGGATTGTATTTTGGAATAAGCAGGAGGTTGATCAAATGAGAACACTAATGACCATGATAGCAGTGCTTATGTTGAGCAGCTGCATAAGACTTGACAGTTTGATGTTTAGCCCAGATACTTCTATCGAAACATATCAACTTGACGCATTTGAGGGCAGGCAAGAAATTGATTTGCCTGAGGCTTATGCGTTACCCGATTCATTGATTGAAGTGTTTACGCTTGAAAGTGATTTAGAAGGCGATAAGGCAGAGATATACGCGGTGTATGTGGGCAACCAAAATTTAATCTCAACCGATACGGTAATTTTGTATTTGCATGGCAATGCAGGCCATTTAGATTTTTATTGGAATAGAATTAAA
>CAZWXC010000172.1:0-1095 GCA_964637935.1 uncultured Flavobacteriales bacterium
GACGGTATAAACACCGCAACCACCAACACCGCAAACAATACTATTACCACAGCTACTTTTTCTGATTCATGCTATATCGGTTCTAGAAACAATGCTAACCCATTTATTGGCTCAATTGATGAAATGCGTATTTGGAATGCAGCCCTTTCTGAAACTCAAATCAGATCATTCTTAACCCTAAAAACACTTCTAAACCATCCAAACCTAGGCAAGTTAATAAACTACTACCGTTTTGATGAAAACACGGGTACAACGCTCTATGATCTTGTATCGGGTGGCACAGGCACACTTTTCAATTCACCAACTTGGACGCTTTCTGGAGCAGCACTTGGTGACGTGAGCAAATACACTTACGGTGGCACTTCGCTTTCTGATACACTTTCAAACGGAAATCAAATCACCCTTTCTGATTTTGCTACTGCAGATGGAATTCACTTGTATGTAGTAAACGACACGGCTGAGAACTCTTCATACCCAAACACCATTGCGTCTGCTGATAGCACTCAATATTTCGGGGTTTTTAAAGTCGGTGGCAACAGCTATGATGTAGAAATTGATTACACGAACAACACCGACATTAATGGTTTTACAGACGAAGGAAAAGTTCGCGGTTTGAAACGAAGCGGTGGCGATGATGCAGATTGGAAGTTGGCCAATGGTCAACTGTTCTTAAACACAGCCAACAATACCATTTCCATTCAAAACCAAACCGGAACAGAATATGTGACTGGATTTGAAAATGTTGCATATCCAACACGCCCAGGAAGTGGATATGCTTTAGCTTTTGATGGAGCAAATGACGAAATCAGAATTACGAACGGAGATCTTGGAGCGTTTTCAACCACCGATTCTATTACGGTAGAAACTTGGATAAAAGTGAATAGCTCCAGCTCAAGTTTTGATGTTATTTTCGATAGCGAAAGCGCTGGAACAGCCCGGCTTAGGGCTTTGCTAAACGATGGCAAGCCACGTTTCACCATAAGAGACGCTTCTGACATTCCATTCGGAGTACAAACAAATACCGCCATTAACGATGATCAATGGCATCATTTAGCATTTGTAAGAGACGGAAATACTTTACGGCTATTTATTGAT
>CAZWXC010000172.1:1105-5924 GCA_964637935.1 uncultured Flavobacteriales bacterium
GACGGTATAAACACCGCAACCACCAACACCGCAAACAATACTATTACCACAGCTACTTTTTCTGATTCATGCTATATCGGTTCTAGAAACAATGCTAACCCATTTATTGGCTCAATTGATGAAATGCGTATTTGGAATGCAGCCCTTTCTGAAACTCAAATCAGATCATTCTTAACCCTAAAAACACTTCTAAACCATCCAAACCTAGGCAAGTTAATAAACTACTACCGTTTTGATGAAAACACGGGTACAACGCTCTATGATCTTGTATCGGGTGGCACAGGCACACTTTTCAATTCACCAACTTGGACGCTTTCTGGAGCAGCACTTGGTGACGTGAGCAAATACACTTACGGTGGCACTTCGCTTTCTGATACACTTTCAAACGGAAATCAAATCACCCTTTCTGATTTTGCTTCAGCAGATGGTATTCACCTATATGTGGTAAATGATACCGCTGAAAATTCTAATTATCCTTCTACTCTTGCTTCTGCAGATAGCACTAAATATTTCGGGGTTTTTAAAGTAGGAGGCGATAGCTACGATGTAGAAATAGATTATTCGAACAATACCAACATAAACGGAACATCTGACGAAGCAAAAGTTCGCAGCTTGAAACGCAGCGGTGGTGACGATGCAGATTGGGAGTTGGCTAATGGTCAACTGTTTTTAAACACAGCCAACAATACCATTTCCATTCAAAACCAAACCGGAACAGAATATGTGACTGGATTTGCAAACACATCATACCCTGTAAGGCCTGGGTCTGGATATGCATTGGCCTTTGATGGACCAAACGATTATGTCAACTTTGGTAACCCTTCAAGTTTGCAGCTCACCGACTTTACCATTGAGTTTTGGCTCTACAGTACCGAAGATGACAACGGAATCCTAACCAAAGGAATATCAAGAGGAAACGATGTCAACAGAGTCATTGATTTTCTTGGGGATGGAACTGATTTAATTGTCGTTTTTAGTGACCTTTCGACACATCAATCATTAAACCTGGGTTCATTTCCTTTAAACAAATGGACACATATTGCAGTAACCAAATCGAGCAATTTCGCAAAAGGATATGTCAATGGTGTTGCAACTGATTCATTGACATTGAGCTTTACGCTCCCCATATCATCTTATGATTGGACCACAGGTAACAATTTGACTACCGGTGGATTTGCATTTGAAGGTAAAATGGATGAGCTAAGATTCTGGAGTGCTGCTAATCCGCAACCACTCATTCGCTCATGGATGACCAAGAAAGTAACTTCTGCACACGATAGCATAACTAACCTTGTATCTTACTATCGATTTGATGAAAACACTGGGTCAACACTCACTGACCTCGCAAGCGGAAATGACGGAACATTTGTAAACGCCCCAATTTGGGCGCTTTCTGGGGCGGCACTTGGTGATGAAAGCAAATACACTTATGGTGGTTCTTCACTCTCTGATACGCTTTCAAACGGAAATCAAATCACCCTATCTGATTTTGCTTCTGCAGATGGAATTCACTTGTATATAGTGAATGATACGGCTGAGAACTCTGCATACCCAAGCACGATTGCTTCCGTAGACAGCACCCAATATTTTGGTGTGTTCAAAGTTGGTGGTGATAGCTATGATGTAGAAATTGATTATTCGAACAACACTGACATTAATGGTTCTGCAGACGAAGCAAATGTTCGAGGCTTGAAACGCAGCGGTGGTGATGACGGAGATTGGGATGTGGCTAGTGGTCAACTCTTCTCAAACACAGATAGCAACACTATTTCGATTCAAAATCAGACCGGAACGGAGTATGTGACCGGATTTGCATCTTCAGCTTATCCTTCAAGACCCGGTTCTGGATACGCGTTGGAGTTTGATGGGTTAGACGATCATGTGATAGTTGATTTTCCATTGAGTTCGAGTACAACGGCCGATCCTACTTCCGTATCCGTTTGGGTAAACACATCTGCTTCAGGTCAGAACTATATTTATTCTACCGATAATGGAACTAATCAAGGAAGATTTCGCTGCAGGATAATTAATGGCTTGCCAAACTTTAGTGTAAGAGATGATGGTAACAACGGGATCGCCATTAATGGTATAAATACAGTGAACGATGGACAGTGGCATCACTTGACCTTCACGTATGACGGCTCTAAAACAATCGGAGGTCTAAAAATATATGTTGACGGGATAGAGCAGAGCACTACGGTTGCCAACAATACTACGCTTGCCACAGAGTCATATAATTCTACTGGTACGATTGGCGTTAGCAATGGTAATGCCTACTTCAATGGAAAAATAGATGAGCTTTCGCTTTGGGACATCGAACTTCCCCAAGCACAGATAAGAGAGTGGATGACCAAAAAGATTACCGCTTCTCATGATAACATTGACAACCTTGTAGCTTATTACCGCTTTGATGAAAATAGTGGAAGTACCTTGTTCGATTTGGCCGGAGGAAATGATGGAACGCTTACCAATATGGACTCCTCCACAGACTGGGTTTATTCTGGAGCGGCACTTGGCGATGAAAGCGCCTACACCTATGGCGGCACTTCCCTAAGCATTCAAGAAACTAATGGAGACAGTATTCTGGTCAACAACTTTAACGGGCAGTTGGATGGAATTCATGTCTATGTAGTAAACGAAACCCCAAACAGCACTACAATCTATGGTGCTGAAAGCGCTGATACAAACTACTATTTTGGTGTGTTCCAAGTTGGAAATGACACTACAACCTACGATTTAACTTACAACTACACCAACAGCACGCTGATCAACGGTAACACGAACGAATACCGAGCGGCTGTGGCGAGCAGAGCAAACAATTCTGACTCAGATTGGGAGACGCAATTTTCTGCAGGAACTACAGACACAACAGCCAACACCTTTGTGCTTCCAAACCAAACAGGAACGGAGTACTTAGGTGTAATTGGAAGCAACAACGCTCTGAATGTTGATGGCTCAAATGATTACGTGCGCGTTGATGATAATAGTGAACTTAGCCTTAGTGACGCTCCTTTTACGATTGAATTTTGGGCACAAGCAACCAACAGTCAAACTTGGGTAATTTCCAAAGATTTAGGAAATGGAAACTTAGATTACTTGATTGGCCGGTGGAACAGTCGATGGCGGTTTATTGCCCGAAGCATGAGCATAGATATTTCAGGTTCACTTACCAATACCAACCAATGGTATCATGTGGCTTGTGTGTTTGATGGTAGTGAGGCCCTCCTATATGTAGACGGTGTTTTAGAAAACACGGACACTTCGGTTGGAAGCGCGGTGAACAATACTGCAGATGTGCTAATCGGTGGTAGAACATCAAACTCTGCTCAACAATTTTTTGAGGGAGATATTGACGAGCTTAGGATATGGTCAAGAGTACTTTGCGAAGAAGAGATTCAATCACAGTTAGGTTGTCAATACAATAGCGTTTCGCAAGATAGCCTCATCGCTTATTACACCTTTGATCAAGGTATTGCAGCAGGAAATAATGCGAGTATAGATTCACTCTACGACCAAAGTGGAAATAATCATAGCGGTCTTCTTAACAACATCAGCAAATCTGGAGCGTCTTCTAACTGGGTGAATGGAGCACCTGCCATAAACGGACCATGCTCCGCTTACTTTCCACCTCAAATAGCGGTGCGTGGCAATGGTGTTATTATTACCGATGACGACACAACACCTTCAACAAGTGACAGTACCGATTTTGGATCACTCACAATCTCAGACTCTCTCACCATTCATTATTGGATCAAAAACACAGGAGTCGATACGCTGAAGATTGATAGCGCCTATGTTTTGGGTGCTGATTCAGCTAATTTTACTTTGTCTATTGCTTCAAATAACATCGCTTCAGGCGATAGTTCACTCTTACAACTGAAAGTATTGCCAAGCAATGCCGATTCCATTTTTGCAAGCATCAATCTGCTCACCAATATTTGCCAAAATCCTATTTACAATTTCGATGTAAGAGGCGAAATTTTTGGTTTTGCTGGTGCTTTAAGCTTTGACGGCACAAACGATTTTGTGCTGATCTCAGACACTTTAGGAACCGTTGGCCTCAGCGAATTCACTGCCGAAGCTTGGGTGAAAGTCAGCGGCTCAACAGGTGAAATTCAGGCTGTATTTTCATCTACAGGAGCAGAGGCTTTTCACTTTCAATTAAGTGATAGCAACATACACAACAACGCGGTCTACACCAATAATGGAGTACTATTTCTTCCCGTGTTTCCAAGAACACCGCACAATGTGTGGAGGCATATTGCTCTTGTTGCTAAAAGCGGTGATACGCGCGTTTATGTAAACGGAGTTCAAATTGGAACTACAAACACAACCACATTTGACAATGTTTTGGTCACCAATAACATGCGCATTGGAAGTGGGTTCTCTTCAGGCAGATTTTTTAACGGAGACATTGATGAAGTTCGCCTTTGGGATAGAGCGCTGAGTGTTGCAGAAATTCAAGCCAACGCCAATTGCGAGCTTGCTGGCAACGAGTGTGGCTTAATTGCTTATTACAATTTCAACAACCAAAATGCCTTCAACTCAGGAAATAACGCTGGACAAATTGTTCTAGGAGATAGTTCAGAAAATGGTCATGATGGAGCGCTTAATAATTTCGCTTTAAGCGGAAATAGCTCAAACTGGACTTATCAAACAGACAGCGTTTCAATTTCGTGTGCTGTGTTTGTAGCTCCTACTGTAGCATTCACATTAAGCTCAAGTAACGTTAGCTGCAATGGCCAAGCTAATGGATGGATTAGTGCAAATTTTACTGGCACGGATTCATCATACACTTACTCCTGGTCTACGGGAGCAA
>CAZWXC010000173.1:0-5903 GCA_964637935.1 uncultured Flavobacteriales bacterium
CAGCCAAATAAATAGTTGCGATACCAAACGTAAGACGGTATTCTGAAATGTTTTTATATCCAACTTCTTCTAGAAAAGCAATGAAATCTTTTCCTTCTGGAAACGCTTTTACTGATTCTGGTAAGTAAGTATAAGCTCTTCCGTCTTTCGAAATGGTGTTTCCGATAGTTGGTAAAATATATTTGAAATAGAAATTGTAAAGCTGTTTCATCGGAAACATGCGAGGCTTTGAAAATTCTAGTACAGCCAAGGGATAGCCAGGTTTCAGTACGCGTCTTATATCTTTTAATCCAGCTCTTAAATTTTCGAAATTTCGCACACCAAAAGCCACCGTTACTGTTTCGAAATAGTCGTCTGGAAATTGAATGTTTTCGGCATCACCAAGTTGTAAATCAATGAGTTGATTGAGCTTTTTGCGCTTCATTTTTTCTTGACCCACAGAAAGCATTCCTGATGAAATATCAATACCTTTTATTTCATTTGGCTTTAAAGCCGAAAGCTCCACGGCAAAATCACCAGTGCCTGTGGCTACATCAAGGATGGTTTTTGGCTGGTATTTACTGACCAATTTTACCGCTTTTTTGCGCCAAAGCTTATCTATGTTGAGGCTGAGCAAATGGTTCAACATATCATAGTTTCCCGAAATGTTGTTAAACATTTGAGCCACTTGCTCTTTCTTGCTGCCTTCTTCTGAATAAGGCTTTACTTTTTCTGCTGCGTTTTCTGCCATTAACCTACCATTATATGTTCTGTTGGATACGTGTAATTGGTTGTCAAAATCTTCTTCGCGAATGCGAAAATGATAGACAATGTTCCTAACCTACCTATGAACATCGAGAATATGAGTATTGTTTTGCCGCTGTCGCTCAAAGAGCTGGTAATTCCAAGCGAAAGGCCTACCGTACTGAAAGCTGAGATTTCTTCAAACATGAGGTCAATAAAAGTGATTTGGTTCGATTCTAAAAGTGACCTTTCGGATATGGACAATAAAAACAGGGATAAAGCCATGCCAAACAAAAAGGTTAAAAAAATCATGTAAGACTTATGTATAGCATCGTTCGGAATGGATCTACCTAGCACTTCGGTTCTCTTATTGCCTGTTGCAACGGCAATCATGTTTAAAATCACCACAATAAACGTTGAGGTTTTGATACCTCCTGCCGTTGAGTAAGTATTGCCTCCAATAAACATCAAAATCATTATTATAAGTATGGTGGGCAATGACAGAGCGGCAAAATCTACGGTATTTAATCCAGCTGTTCGTGTAGTAACGGATTGAAAAAAGGAGGTGATAGTAGCTTCCACAATGTTTTGGTCTGCCAGTGTATTGTTCCACTCTAGCACCAGAAAAAGGAGTAGACCAATTGCAGTTAATGCAAGATGTGTCCTTATTCCTAACCGGGTAGCAACGCTAGGCCTTTTCCATGGATTTCGTAAGCGCTCTCTCATTAGCCTTGGTGTGAAAAGGTCAAACATGATTGTAAAACCAAAGGCACCTAAAAAAATGAGCAACCCAATTACGATATGCATCAAGTAACTATTTTGCAGATAGTCAGTAAATAAGCCCGCAGAAGCTGTTGAAAATCCACCATTGTTGAAAGCTGAAATGGAGTGAAAAATGCCAAAGAAAATCTTGTCACCTTCGGTTTCGAATGGCATATCGGGTGTGATGAGCGCGTATATGAGTAAACCGCCAATTAATTCAATCAATAAGCTTATTGAAAACACCTTTAGGAGCATTCCTTTTGCATTGTAAAAGGCGTCTTTCGTAATGAAATCTTCAATGATTTCGTCTTGTTTTACACCAAATCCTACTCTGTTTAAAAATGCAGCTAAATAGGCAAAAGAAACGATGTTTAATCCGCCAAGCTTCATCAAAAGCATGATCACAAACTGGCCTTTGTAGGTGAAATCTGCAGCAGTATCAACCACAGCCAAACCGGTAACGCAAGTTGCGCTAACAGATGTAAAGAGCGCATCAATAAAGCGCATGGAACCTTCCATAGTAGTCATGGCGGGCATCATGAGTAGGGCAGTACCGAGCCCAATAATCACTAAAAAAGAGGTGATGAAAATGGTGGAAGGATGCAGCTTTATGTTTGAAATAAGGTTGGTATTATCACTCAATTCAAAAAATACTACAATGAAAAGATAGAATTGGAGGAAAACCACAGAAAGCGCTCCAGCGCTAGCCATACCAAGGTTTTCAAAGAGCGTTTGAAGCAATAATTTGTCGAAGAAATTTACCGACAATCCTTCCACTATCAGGATTAACACCATAGAACCTTCAAACCAGTTCTGTTTTATAAACTGAACTGGAGAGAAATTGTAGAAGATTTTTACAAAGTAGTGAAGGACATAAAATCCAAAAGAAAACTCCACTACTGCTTGCAGCATTCTGTTGGTTTGAGCATCAAAATTGAAACCGTGCAAGGTGAGAAAGCATCCAATAGAGAGTAAGCTTACTAATATTGAAACGATTTTGAATCGCTTCAAATTGGTGATCTTACTGTTGTAGATAAACAGGTTTATTCGTTCTCTTATGCCTTTAATATCCACGTTTCGAAGTTATTTTTTCGAATTCAGTTCTTAGTTCGCTTGCGCTGATGGCTACTACCCCCGGAAACTGGCAAACATAGCCGCCAGCCAGATTTGATAGGTAGCTTATTTCATCCATTCCCAATCCAGCAGCAAGGGCACAAGTGGCTACGCTAATTACGGTGTCGCCAGCGCCAGATACATCGGCTATATCTCGTTTGTGTGCTGCGTGGTGTGTGCTTTCTTGTCCGTTGGTAATAAAAACACCATCGGCCGAAAGGGTGAAAAACGCCATTTCAACGGGCATTTTCTCAGTCAATTTCGCGAAAGCAAAATGAAGGTCTTTTTCAGTGCTTTTGAGGTTTGGAAGATTCAAACCTTCAATCAATTCGCGCATGTTGGGCTTGAACAATGTAGCACCTTGGTAATGAAAAAAGTTGCGTTTTTTTGGATCAACCGTTACCGGAATGTTCACCTTTTGGGCCACGCTCATTACCGCTTCGATCAAATTTTGATCGATGGTGCCTTTGTCATAATCTTCAAAAATGATGGCGTCAGGGTTTTCATTTGCGATAAACGTCAGAATGAATGCCATCAAAGTATCTCTATCTGTTTCTGAAATGAAATCGGTTTGTTCTTCATCCATTCTCAACAGTTGATGCGGGCCGCTCATCAATCGCGTTTTTACACTGGTTACGCGCTCTTCACTTTTAAAAACGCCATCTGTAGAAAGTCCTTGAGCTTGCATGAGCTCTTGCACTTGCTTGGCTCCATGATCTTTTCCAATGATAGAACAAAGCACAGGCTTAGCGCCCATGCCGTGTATGTTTAGTGCAACGTTTGCAGCGCCACCAAGTCTGTACTCTCGACTTTTAATATCTAGAATCGGAACCGGAGCTTCGGGCGAAACTCTGGTAACACTTCCACGGCAATAGGCATCAACAATGATATCGCCAATTACCAAAATGGTTTGGTGCTTAAATCGCTCGAATGCGCTTGAAATGGCAGCGTTGTTCATTAGTTTAATTTTTCAACTGCAGTTTTTATTCTTTCGATAGCCTTATTTAGGTCTTCTTCAGAAGCTGCATATGAAAGTCTAATATAATCGTCCGCACCAAAGGCAGAACCTGGCACAGTAGCCACGTGCGCTTTATCTAATAAATACATGCTTAAATCTGATGCGTTATTAATAACACCATCCGGATGCTTTTTGCCAAAAAGATCAGCTACTCTTGGGAAAACATAAAATGCGCCTTCGGGATTGTTGCACACAAAACCAGGAATGCTCTTCATGCCGTTAACCATAATAGTTCTGCGCTTTTTGAAGGCGTCAACCATGTATTTAATTTGGCTTGGGTCGGCTTCCATAGCCGCTTTTGCAGCCATTTGACTAATGCCTGATGCGCCACTCGTAAATTGACCTTGCATCTTGGTGCAAGCCTTTGCAATGGTTTCTGAAGCGGCAATATATCCTATTCTCCAACCAGTCATTGCAAATGCTTTTGATACACCATTTACTGTGATCACTCGGTCGTATAATTCATCTATTTCAGCTAGACTAAAATGCTCGCCTTCATACCTGATGTGCTCATATATTTCATCAGAAATAATGAAAACATGCGGATACTTTTTGAAAACTTCGCCCAAGGCAAGAAGTTCAGCTTTGCTGTAACCTCCACCTGTTGGGTTTGAAGGTGACGAAAACATGAAAAGTTTGGTTTTTGGGGTGATGGCCGCATCTAATTGTGCTGGTGTCATTTTGAAGCCAGATTCTACTTCTGTAGAAACTTCCACTACTTCGCCACCAGCATATTTCACCATTTCGCGATAGCTAACCCAATAAGGCGCAGCAATCACTACTTCGTCACCTTCATTTACCAAGCAAAGAACCGTATTCATCAAGCTCTGTTTTGCGCCTGTTGATACAACTATTTGATTCGCATTGTAGGTTAAGTTATTGTCTCGCTTCAGTTTTTGAGCAATTGCTTCACGCAATTCTGGAAATCCAGGTACGGGAGGATAATGGCTAACGTTGTTGTCAATGGCTGCCTTTGCTGCTTCTTTAATAAAGTCAGGTGTATTGAAGTCTGGTTCGCCCAAACTCAGGTTGATCACATCTATGCCTTGTGCTTTTAGGTTGCGGCTGCGTTGAGACATGGCAATGGTCTCTGATTCTGAGAGCTGTTCAATACGATTTGAAAGTATAGACATGTGTTTTGAATAAGCGGCAAAGCTAAAAAATTGAAACGCGTAAAATCAGCCATAAAATACAATTCAGATTTACGTTATTTGTGCCATGGAAATCCTTGGAAAACTTCTTGATATTATTCTTTATTTAATTCCAGCAGCAGGCGTAATTGCTGTGGTTTATGTAGTGTTAAAGCAATATTTTGATCACCAACAAAAAGCTACAGAGCAAGAGTGGAAAGTGAAAAAGGAAAGAAACTACTTGCCAATGCAAGTGCAGGCTTATGAGCGATTGATCTTGTTTTTAGAAAGAATTCATCCTGAGCGCTTGGTTTTTAGAATTAACAAACCCGGAATGAGTGCAAGGTTTTTACAGGCAGAGATTTTTAAAATAGTGCGTGAAGAATTCGATCATAATCTTACCCAGCAACTTTACATTTCTACACAAGCTTGGAACATGGTAAAGCATGCTAAGGATGAAACCATGAATATTTTGAAGGTAGCTGCAGAGCGTGTAGATAAAGATGCAGATAGCTTAACTTTTTCCACAGCAATTTTAGAAACTGTTGGTCAACTGGATCGTCTGCCAAGCGACATTGCCATAGATGCCTTGAAATCAGAATACCGTAAAAAGGTAGAGTAAATTCCTTGTATTAAAGTTTGGTTAGAAGCTTTTTCAAATCGTTCATGATTTCAATGGAGGCAGCGTATTCATTCATGTTGCCTTTCAAAATATCAACTTTAATTTTTTCAAGACCCATTTCACGGCCAAGCTGCTGCATCACTTGCTCGTAAATACTTATTTCAGTTAGTTTTTGAAAAGCTTTAGCTTGCTGTGCTTTGCGGGCGTTTTCTAGCCAACCGTTTTCAATCAACTCTCTGTGCGTGTGTTGAATTGATTTCCACACTTCATTCACGCCAATATTGTTGAGCGCTGAAGCCAGTTTTACTTTGGGTACAATTCCTTTGTCTGAAGCAGGGAAGAGGTGAAGCGCGATTTCAAGCTGTTTTTTGGCTCGTTTGGCGGCATTTATATTTTCGCCATCGGCTTTATTGATCACAATTAGGTCTGCGGCTTCCATTATTCCGCGCTTTATTCCTTGCAATTCGTCACCTGTGCCAGGCATAGCAAGCATGATGAAAATATCGCTTAGGTTGATGACTTCTGTTTCGCTTTG
>CAZWXC010000174.1:0-4965 GCA_964637935.1 uncultured Flavobacteriales bacterium
TGTATTACGACCTGTTTCGCGGTTAAGCAAAACGCTCATATAATATTCTTTTGGCTCAGAAGCACCAGGATAATAAACATCTTGAGCAACCAAGATTCTATTCACTTGCTTACCTTTTTCGCCTGTTTGAAGCGTTACCAAAACATTTCCTAGAATGTTTTTAGAAATCTGTTCAACGTCTTCAAGTGATTTTGCTAAAGCAACACCTCTTTGCTCGGTGCCAACGATTTTACCCTTACCTCTACCACCGGCATGGATTTGAGCTTTTACTACCCACCATCCTGTGCCTGTTTGTTCTTGAAGTTTCTTTGCCGCTTCTACTGCCTCTGCTGGAGTATTAGCTACTATTCCCTCTTGGATTCTTACTCCAAAGCTCTTCAAAACTGATTTTCCTTGATATTCGTGCAGATTCATTTTATGTAATTTCTGAGTTGTTTTTAGAACGCGTCCAAATGTAGACCTTAAGCGCATAATGGCAAGTAAATGACCAAGATTAAACGCAATATTTTTCCTCTTTTTTTAACCGAAAAATGAATGTAATCTAGACTCATAAACACTTAACAAACTGAAATTGAGCCTTTGCAGAATAATTAATAGATAAGAATGGAGATTCGATACATAAAATGCAATGCAATCGTTTCTTTGCTTTCTGAATAAATGAAACTCAAAGATTCGATTTACTGTTTTTTCATGACGCTGGTTCACTTGGCATATACGCTGGTGTTTCCGAGTATCATTAATGGCGAACGTTTTATTGGAAATAGCAGCCGATGGCTAGAACCTAGCTATATCCATGCGTTTTTTATCAGCCGAATCAAATTTGGAGAGTTTGCTCGAAGACCCGTTACCACTTGGCTTATTCAGGGTTTAGAATACATTGGATTTCCGCTAGAATACGCCTTTATCACAGTGTTGTACACTGGCTTGTTCATTGCTTTACTACTACTATTCAAGCTGTCAGAAACATTAACTAAACAACGAAAATTCGCTTATTTATCCGTTTTCATTTTCACCACTACTTTTTGGGTAATCCACGCAGTGTTTGCAGAGATTTATGCCTATGACGAACCTTGGCAATATGTATTTGTGTTTGCAGCACTGCTTTTTTTGGCAAAAAAAGCTTGGTTTAAATTTAGTGTGTTCATGCTGCTTTCTATGATGGTAAGAGAAAGTTCTGTACTGCTGCTACCAGGTATCTTCTTCTTTTTCATGCTACAAAAACCCGTATTTAGCAAAGAAAATGTAATACGAACGCTCAAGGTTGGTTGGGCCGTGCCAGCCTATGCCCTCTTTTTATGGCTTGTAATTTTAGGAAAAAATCTCGGTGAAAAGTCATCGAGCTACATGGAAGATATGCGCTTCAAGCATCTGTATTACTCCTTTTCAGATATTGATGTTGGCATTGATACGCTTACTTCTTTTTTGATGGCGTTTATCGTTCCTTTTACGCTTATCGTGATATACAAAAGCAAATTCAAATTAGAAACCGAGCGCGCTTGGATTTGGGCTACAATCCTCAATATTTCCATCAACACAGCCATTACGTTTGCCCTAACCATGGGACGCGAAACCCGCATTTTTGCGCAACCTATTCTTATGCTTTCTCCTTTTTTAGGAATGTTTCTATGGAAATGGATCGAATCGCTAAAATCAACCCAACCTACACACAATTCAAACCTTGACTCATGGATTAAAACTGTGAGTATTTGGTTGTTTTTTGGAAGTCTTTGCTTTGCTTTTAGTCTTTATGCTTATGAAGTATATTGGCCTACTGACACCAAGTTTTTCAATGGCTTTCAACATCATGTTTATTTAACACTTGCTTTTTGCACCGCTGCTTTGCTGCTCAATTTCACTTTAAAAAGCTGGATCATAAATGTGAGAATTAGTACAACTGGTTTTTTATTGATTGCTCTGGTTTTTGTAGGTAATCAAAAAGGATATCGAGCGTATGATTTGTATAAACCTGTAGCTGATTTTGTGAACCATCAAAATACGCAAACAGAAAGAAAAAGCTACTTAATTGTTGGAACCAAAACTCCAAATATTGCAGAAAACTATTTCAGTGCCAAGGACATAGATGCGCTTGCCGGGAACTTCAATTTTCAACTTCCGTTGAAACAATTCTTTTATCGGGATGAAGCTTTTGTGGGGAAAGACATCATTTATGTAGAACAAGAACCTGCGATCAATTTTCCATTCCGATACATTCTTTCTCAATATGGAAGACTTGAAAACACGGTTATAAACGACTGGCCATCTGTTATTTTACATACAGATGAAGTTCCTGAATTGGAAGAAAATGCTTTTGCATTAGCTCAAAAAGAGAAAGGTTTTCTATTAAAAACCAAAGCCGAAAACTCGGAACCATTTGCTGTAAACGAAGAATATAGTCCTGCTTTTAAAGCGAAGCTGAGCGAACTAAATCTAGATACGCTTTACTCTATTGCTGCGAAGGTCGATTTTAAAACAAATATGAGCAGCGAAGCCGCCATTGTGGTGAACATTTCAAGCGCAGACACAAGCGTTTGGCAACATGAATTCTTGACTATTTTCTTGATTGAACCTAACAATTGGAACACTGCTTATAAAGCCATTTCGCTCAACAATATTACCGATCCTGCTACCGAAATCTCCTTTTATATTTGGAACAAAGGATTGGATCAAACTGAAGTGAAAAACCTGGAAATTGTGTTCAATTCTAAGTTTCTACCTCCTAAGAAAGTAGATTAGAATCTATGCTATTCTGCCAAGAAATGTGAGCAGAATTCCAAGCATAATCATCAGGTAAAAAACCCAATACGATTTCAGATTAATCGGATTATCTCCAACTAAAAACTTGGTCGCTTTCATGGCCAAATTTCTATTGTCGGCAATGGTCTGATAGCCGAAATCACTCAACTTTCTGAAAAACGAACTGCCTTCGTACCAAGACAATAAATACGGATACTTGCCCGCAATGGAAAGACTTTTATAAGCAGCAGCCGGGCCATCATACAGTTTTCCATCTACATCAATAAGGCGCGCAGCTTCTTTGAAAAAACGCTCATCAATGTCTTTAAAATCGTGGATTGCCTCTTGGTAAGGTTTAAACTGGATTTTATCTCCACTGAGTCTTTTCCAACGGATAATCCAAAACTTACAAAAACCACAATTCCCGTCCCACACCAGCGTTGGCTTGGCAGGACGGGAATTGGTATGTGATAGATTAGTAAACATCGTTAACTGGGTTTGTAAACCAGTTTTTGCTTACTTAAGTCCAAATTTGTTGAGATGAGAAGTTAGCACAGGCATGAAGAATATTTGAAAAACATTGCTATCCGCATGAAAAACTTTGTTGTAGAAGCTCTTCAAATCATCGCTAAAATATTTTGTGAAAAGCGGGCCGATTTCTGGCATAATTGCAAGTGCTTCCGTAATTTTTTCTTGGATGAAAGACTCTTTCTCATCCTGAGTTCCATCAGGAATCATTGCTGAATAAGCATCAAAATCTTTCTCGAAATGAGAATCTAAGTGCTGGTAAAAAGGCTTGATATAATCTGCTGTGCTAAATGAGCGAATATGCGCTACATTAATCGCTTCTGCTTTTTCTTCTGGATTGATTACACCATCTACGTGGATGGCTGCCAAAAGTGCTGTCCAAACAATGGCATCGCCTAGTTGCTTTAATTCCGCTTCTGAATAATTGTATGTCTCTTCCATGATTTTCAGGTCTATTAATAACGTCACAAATGTGGCTTTTTAGAAGTAATCAATACTCAGAAAAACACATTTTTTATCAATCAAACATGGTAATGCTTTTACCAAGATCAACACGCTGTGCATTTAAGATGGTTCCGCTGGTAGGAACTTCGCCATCGGCCACAAAAGCTATTATACTGTAATCACTTGAAGATTTGCCACTTGCACTCGTGAAATCTGTTACAAAATCAGCCTTAGCTTCATTTTCTACCCAGGTAATCTGATCACCGTCAAAATCTGTAAGTCGTTGACGTATGATATTCTTATGCTCAAATCCTTTGATGAACTCGCCTTGGCCATAATATGGATGATCAGGATCTTCATTACCGTAGTTCTTCTGATCATATTCTTTACCTTCTCCAACTACTACTTTCTCTACTAAAAACACGTGCAGTCGGTTTGTTTCGCTTTCAAAACCGCTCTTATTCAATACAATTGACACCTGAGCTTTTTCATTACTAAGTGTAGAATTTATAGCAATGCCCACAGAAGCTTCTAAAGCTAAGCTGGATTTGATTTCATCTTTCCAGGCATAGGTTTGAAAAAAGACCGTACCCTCGCCATTTTCAGCTCTATTAATAAATGCGAGCGGTGTAAAATAAGTCTTCTTGATTTTCTCGAGCAAATAGTCGGTATGACTATGATTTAATGGGCCAAATAAATAATGTGACATGTAAATCAAATCATCTCCTACGGAGTCGTGTAATAACCCAACCTCATATTGTGCCAACGGGCACGAACCGCAATTGGTGCTTGAAACTTTTTCGAGTAATACTTTTTTAGAGTAGTCTTTTTGCATAATTGGCTCGAGTTCAGGATGAGAATTCTTTGAGCAAGACACGAGTAAAAGACTAAAAAATGCAGTAATAAAGAGTGTATATCTCATAATATAACAATTAAGACGGTGAGACGCTACAATAGGCTAAGACCTTACACATTAATTCAATTTTAAGAAAATGCTAAGTAAGTCATGAAACGAAACTTTAAACGATTTTCAATGTAACCTTAGTACCTACGAACTACGGGGAGGCACAGATGCAATTTCAGAAAATACTTCAACCATATACCAGCTTTAGGTCAAAGCTGTATTCAAGCTTTATTGCCTTAGTATTGTTGGCAATGTTCATCACTTTCATTTTAATGAGATTAATGTATAACCTTGAAAGATCGAGAATTACACAACTGGAAATCATTCAACTAAAGTTGAAATTGGTTGAGATTTTA
>CAZWXC010000174.1:4975-5885 GCA_964637935.1 uncultured Flavobacteriales bacterium
AGGAATATAAAGACTTTTTGAATGAAAACTATCTAGACACTGAATACTACAAAAGTGGTCATAGCTTCTATTTATCCGATCGCGAAAGAAACATCCTCCATTTGAATGATCGCCTCGATTCAATCAACATAAATTCTTCGCTTTCTAAAACTGAAAAACATAAACTAGCAGAAGTGAGGAGTTTGATTTTAGATTACAATAATTCTTTTAGAGAACTGAGTAAAAAACAGCTGATTCGTGGATTTAAGGATTATGGCATTGAAGGAAAAATGCGAAGCTATGCGCACCAATTAGAAAATGATAGTGAGTTGCGCTTTAAGCGCGATGTGTTGATGCTGAGACGGCATGAAAAAGATTATTTCTTGCGTGGCGATTATGAATACGTTCAAAAACTAAACATGCTAATCAGCAATCTTCTGGTAAGACTAGATAGCATTGGCAATGCGCGTGCAATTGCCGAAAAAGAGCTATTAATCAATTATAAAGAAGCCTTTAACGACATTGTTACGCTTGAGCGTGAAATAGGATTAAACAGCAGCGATGGACTTAGGCACGAACTCGATTACTATAGCGATTGGGCTAAACTTTCGTTTGCCGAAGTAGTAAGAAAGATTAGCGAAGACACCGAAAGGCATCAGGAAACTACCGCAACATTTGTGATATCTGTGACTATTATTGGTAGCATCATTTCATTTTTAGTAGTGGTGTTCTTAGCCAACTCAATCAGTAGACCTGTGGTTTCGATCACAAAAAAAATGCGTGATTTTGACCTTGAAATTGCAAATAAGATTTTACCTAGCGATTTTAAACGAAAAGACCTTAGTAGCGAAATGGTTGTAATGATGCGCGCATACAATAACATGGTGCATCACATCAATGTCATAAAGAAATCTGGGATTAATCCCGTCGT
>CAZWXC010000175.1:0-5869 GCA_964637935.1 uncultured Flavobacteriales bacterium
ATGGTGGCGGTCCGCTTTGGGAGTCGGCCGATAAAGAAATCGCCTTATCATCGGCCGCTTGGTATATTCTTGCTCGGCATGGTTTCAACCCATTTAGCTTAGCACAGAAAAAAGCGATTCCTGCCGAAGATATGTTTTGGTTGCAATAACAAACCAAGTCGGACGTGTACTTTCGCTTTCGAAGAGAAGTTCATCTGTTTTACATAACTTTTGTCTTCGAATAAAATTCATAACTCACTGAATATCAAAAACTATTCTCATGATTTGGTTTAAACCGGTAGATATAACCCAGGCTTCGCAAGGCAGCAAAAACACCCTGCTCGAAACCCTTGACATTCAGATTACAGAAATTGGTGACGACTTTTTAAAAGGCACCATGCCGGTTGATCATCGCACGGTGCAACCTTATGGTATTTTGCACGGTGGCGCATCGGTTTCTTTGGCCGAAAGCTTGGGAAGCGTTGCGGCATACTTAACCGTTGATCCTGAAATTTATGTGACAGTAGGGCAAGAAGTCAACGCAAATCATATTCGTCCTGCCACCTCGGGCCGGGTTACTGGCATTGCAAAACCAGTGCATATTGGCCGCACTTCGCAAGTTTGGAGCATTGAAATAACCAACGAAGCTGGAAAATTGGTTTGCATAAGCAGACTGACAATGGCCGTGGTTGAAAAATCGAAACTGAAACCTTAACGCAGAATACTCGGCAAACCTAGCTTTGCCCAAAAATAAAAGCACATGAGCTGGACAGAAGAAAAATTTGGAGAAGGAAAATCATACTTAGGTAAAACGTTTGAATTTGAAGACTTTAAAGAAGCTTGGGAATTTATGAACGAAGTTGCCGAAATAGCAGAAGAACTAAACCATCACCCAAATTGGAGCAACGTTTACAATCGTGTTACGATATTGCTCAATACGCACGATGCTGGCGACACAGTAACAGATAAAGACCGTGAAATGGCAAAGGCCATTGATGGCTTATTTGAAGATGAAAGCAAGTAAAATAGGTGAGTTAAAAGCCCACAGCGCCTCGCTTTACGCAATAGAAAAAGGCAGAGAACCCAATACCATTTTTAGCGCTGGCGCAGATAAAGTTGTCGCTGAATGGAATCTAAATACGCAAGAAACCAATCCGTTTGCGATAAGAACGGAATCAACGGTTTATAGTCTTTGTAACCTTGGCGAACAACTGGCTATTGGCACGTTAGCTGGTAATATTCATGTCATTGATCTTTTGGCGAAGACCGAGGTAAAGAATTTAAAACTTCACACCAAAGGCGTTTTCTATTTAAAAAAGCATCCTATTCAGCCATGGCTTTATGCCTGCGGTGGCGATGGCAAAGTGAGTATTTGGAACACTGAAACCTGGGATTTGCTTTGGGAAATAACCTTTAGTAGCGCCAAACTCAGGCGCATTGCTTTTGATCAAGAAGGCAATTTAGCGGCAATTGCCTGCGGAGATGGTTCCCTAAAAATCATTGAAACCTTTAAGCAGCGTGTGTTGTATGATATTGATGCTCATGCTGAATCAAGCAACTCGGTTGTCTTTTTACCCAATGGAAATTTGGTTTCTGGAGGCAAAGATGCGCTGCTCAAAATTTGGAATAGATCTGATGGCTTTTCATTATTAAAAACCATTCCTGCGCACAACTTCGCGATTTATGATTTGGTGCTTTCACCAAACAAAGCAATCTTAGCATCGGTAAGTAGAGACAAAACCATCAAACTTTGGGATGCGAACAATATCGAAACACCCATTCGGCTTGACCGAGCCAAAAACCAAGCGCACCTGAATAGTGTAAATGCAGCCATTTGGCTAAACGATGAAAATATTCTTGCTACATGCAGTGATGACAGAACGGTGATGTTGTGGAAGGTAAAGCAAAACGTCAATTAATTATTCTCGTTACTTTTGAGTAAACAGCAAATTATGAGCACATTTCTGATTGAAACCGATACCGAATCCAATATTCAAGCACTAGCCGACTACGCAAAAAAACTTGGTATAAAATTCAACATTCTCAACACTGAAGAAGTAGAAGATTTTAAGCTTGGTCAACTTATGCAGGCTGAAAAAACAAATGTTTTAGTAGAAGAAGACAAGGTTTTGTATCAACTTAAAAAGAAATGAATGTTCTTTATGATAGTAGTCTCTTAAAAAGCATTGAGAAGCTAAAAAACCCATCAATCAAAGAAAAAGTACTGCTTTTTATAGATGATGCAAAACAGGCGAAAAGCTTGCAAGACCTTAGCTCAGTAAAAAAATAAAAGGTTTTAAAACATTCTACCGTCATCGAATAGGTCAATACCGTTTAGGATTTGAAGTAAAAGACTCAAATACAATCATTTTAATCGTTGTGGCCAAACGCAGCGATATTTATAAGCGATTTCCATAAAAAAAGGCTCACCCGCATTTGCGAATGAGCCTTTCTATAATTTATTCGTGGCAATATCATTTAAGCCATCAACCCAACACTTCTCTCAATGAATTGCGTTAGTTTTTCACCTTTTAGCATGCCTTTTGAAAGCATTGCCAAATCCGTTGCTTGTTGCGCCATTTGAGCACGTTTTTGCTCGTCTTCTTCCAAAAGCATTTTAGAAATCAAGCTGTGGTTACTGTTCACCACCAAGTTGTAACTATCTGGCATATTGCCCATTGCAAACATTCCACCGCCAATTTCCGATTGCTCTTTCATTCTGCGCATGAATTCGCTTTGCGTAATCATCATTGGTAAATCGCTTGCATCTAGCGCTTCATATTGAATTCGGAAGGTTTTAGCATCAACAATCGACTCAATTACTGGAGTCAACTTACCTTTTTCTTCTTCGGTTAAGTGGCTTTCAACATGGTCCTTTTTAGAAATTAGCTTATCAATGGCATCTGCATCAATACGTTTGAAGCTTACGTTTTCCATTTTCATTTCAAACTGCTGCACCAAGTGAGCAGTAAGCGGAGTGGTCATTTCAATCACATCAAAACCGCGATCATTTGCCTTTTTGATCAAACTGTGATGTGCTTCAGCATCATTGGTGTAAAGAATCACCAACTTATCATCCTTATCTGTCTGCTTTTCTTTGATTACTTCTTTGTATTCCTCAAAATTCTTGAATTCACCTTTGGTGTTTTTCAATAAATAAGAAGGCAAAATACGATCGTAGAATTTCTCATCGGTTAGCAAGCCATAATCCATAAACACTTGCATGTCTGGCCATTTAGCTTCAAAATCTGCCCGGTCGTTTTTATACATGTCGGCCAATTTATCCGCTACTTTTTTAGTAATGTGAGAACTAATTTTCTTCACATTGCTATCGCTTTGCAAATAGCTTCGGCTCACGTTAAGCGGTATATCTGGTGAATCAATCACACCATGAAGCAAGGTCAAAAACTCAGGAACTACATTTTCAACGCTATCCGTGATAAATACTTGGTTTGAATACAGTTGAATCTTGTTCTTCTGCAACTCAACGCGATGCTTAGCCAATTTTGGAAAATAAAGCACACCCGTCAAATCAAACGGATAATCAACGTTAATATGAATATTGAAAAGTGGCTCTTCAAACGTCATTGGGTACAACTCGCGGTAAAAGCCTTTGTAATCTTCAGCAGAAAGTTCGGTTGGGCTCTTTTTCCAAATCGGGTTAGGATTGTTGATGATGTTATCTACCTCAACATCAATTTGCTTAACCTCATCCTTTTCGTCTTTTTCGCCACTTGGGTCGTCTTGTTTTTCAGTTCGCGTACCAAACTTAATTGGAGCTGGTAAAAACTTACAGTATTTGTTAAGGATGCCTTCTATCCTATTTTCCTCTAAAAACTCTTTGCTTTCATCATCTATGTAAAGAATGATTTCTGTTCCGCGCTCTTCTTTTTCAATTTCTTCAAGCTCATAATTTGGGCTGCCATCGCATGTCCATTTTACGGCCGAACCATCTTTCCAGCTTTTAGTCAACACCTCTACTTTTTTACTCACCATAAAGGCACTGTAAAAACCTAGACCGAAGTGACCAATTATTCCAGCATCATCTGCCTTGCCTTCGTATTCTTTTAAGAATTCGGTAGCGCCAGAAAATGCCACTTGATTCAGGTATTTCTCAACCTCTTCGGCTGTCATCCCAATACCATGATCTATGATGTGAAGTGTGCCGCTGGTCGCGTCAATTTTCACCTCAATTTTATCATCGCCCACCTCGCCTTTAAATTCGCCAAGTCTTGATAAAGTTTTGATTTTGGTGGTAGCATCCACAGCATTACTCACTAATTCTCGCAAGAAAATTTCATGATCTGAGTACAAAAACTTCTTAATGATCGGGAAAATATTTTCCGCCTGCACATTAATGGTTCCTTTCATAGCTTTCCAAGTATTTCTGAATTAAATATTTAAGTATTCTCAATTTGATGAAAAGAAACGTTTCATTCATCGAGACCCCATTAGTCAAAGCACATGCCAGCCAATCATTAGCTGTCAAAGTGTCAAGATTACTATTCCAAGAAGAAAGGCAATTTGTCAATTATGCATTTCGCACCCCAACTTTTTCATAGCATCTAGGTTCTATATTTGGAATAACTAAACAAACAGCAGATGAAGAAATTATTTACGCTAGTAGTGCTTGTCGCTGCTCTATTCTCTAATGCTTCCGCAGAAAAAGTACTTCGAGGGATTCAGGCAAATACCGAAGTTCAGGGTGCAGAAGTGGTTCGCTACAAAGATTTTTCGAGCATTCCGGCTTACATAAAGTTCAAACCAGAAAGCCGCATTGCAGCCAGCAACTGGCAGCAATGGATGCAATCAAAATATTTCAAAAATCAACCCGGAATTTCATTCGAATTAAGAGGTAATGAAACCGATAAATTAGGAATGAACCATTACCGTTATCAACAAATGGTAAATGGCGTTGCTATTGAATTTGGTATTTGGATCATTCATGAACTCAATGGACAAGTAGTGAGCATGAATGGCGAGTTATTTGACAAAATAACTGCCCAGCAAGCTAGCTTAAGCGAAAGCCAAGCATTGGAAAACGCACTCAATTTTATAAACGCAGACATTTACAAATGGCAAATCCCACAAGAAGAAGCTCTGCTGAAAATGGAAGAAAACGATGCAAAAGCTACTTATTATCCAACAGCAGAATTAAGCTACATTAATAGCGATCCTTCTCTTAGGGTTGTGGATTTAAGCCTTAGCTACAAATTCAATGTTTACGCGCAAAAACCGCTGAGCAGACGAGAAATTTATATTGATGCCAGAAATGGAAATGTTCTTTTCGAAAACAATTTGATTCACCATGCTGACAGTGTGGGTTCTGCCAATACAGGCTACAGCGGCACTCAAGAGATTACCGCTGATTATACAGGTTCTAACTTCAGACTTCGCGAAAGCGGCAGAGGGAATGGAATTTTCACCTCAAACATGAACCAAGGTACAAGCTATGGTGCGGCTACAGATTTTACCGACAGTGACAATAACTGGACTTCAACCAACGTAGATCAATATGCCACAGATGCGCATTGGGGTGCAGAAATGACTTATGATTTTTATTGGAATCACTTCGGCAGAAACAGTATCAACAATGCTGGTTTTGCACTAAGAAGTTACGTGCATTATGATCAGAATTATGGCAACGCATTTTGGGATGGCCAGCGCATGACCTATGGAGATGGCAGCAGCGGAAATAGTCCATTTACTGCTTTAGACATTGCAGGCCACGAAATCACACATGGTCTTACCACCTTCACTGCTGATTTAGTTTATCAAGATGAATCAGGTGCGTTGAATGAAAGCTTCTCAGACATTTTTGGCGCTGCTGTTGAGTTTGATGCGTTGGGTACAAACGGAGATTGGGCAATTGGTGAAGATCTTGGGTTTA